>JAEEYV010000060.1 GCA_016288295.1 Alphaproteobacteria bacterium | reverse complement strand
TCCTCGTCTTTGCTTGAACCTGTCGTTCGCTTGTATTCAATAACGGGAGAAAAACGCTTTTTTGATTTCGCAGAATATATTGTTTCCTGCGGGGCAACGGATGTCGAAAACCTCTTTGAGCTTGCTTACAGGAATGAACTTTATCCATATCAATATCCCGTAACAAAGGCGTATGAGGTAACATCCTGCTTTGAAGGGCTTCTGGAGTATTACAGAATAACGGGTATAGATAAATACAGACGGTCTGTTATAAACTATGCAGACAAAATATTGGAATCGGATTTCACCGTAATAGGCGGTGCCGGTTGTTCGCAGGAGCTTTTTGACCATTCTGCGGTACGCCAGGCAAATACGACCAATGATAAAATAATGCAGGAGACCTGTGTTACCGTAACTCTCATGAAGTTCTTTTATCAGCTTAATCTCCTGACGGGCGACCCGAAGTATGCGGACGCTTTTGAAACATCTTTGTATAACGCGTATCTCGGCGCGCTGAACACAAAAAAGGTCGTTGACCCCTCAATTTTAAAGGAGCACCCCGATTGGAATATCGAGCCGCTTCCTTTTGACAGTTATTCACCGCTGACTTCGGGAACGCGGGGGAACGGCATTGGCGGACTTAAGCTTATGAGCGATAATCACTATTACGGCTGCTGCGCCTGTATCGGTTCGGCGGGGATAGGGCTTGTTCCGAAAATGCAGCTTTTATCGACTCCGAAGGGTTTTGCAATGAATTTATTTATAAACGGGTCGGTTGAAACAAAGACTCCAGACGGCAAAAAAACGGTGTTTACGACCAAGACCGATTATCCGAAAACAGGTGAGGTCGAAATAACCGTTGAAACAGAAACAGAAGAAGAATTTGAACTCCTTTTAAGAAATCCCTCTTGGAGCGCTGAAACAAAAATATCAGTAAACGGCATAAAAACGAATGCCGAAGCGGGATATTCCGCCATAAAAAGAGTATGGAAAAACAAAGATTCGATCAGGATCGTATTTGATATGGGAATAAAGGTCATATACCCGACGGCATACGGCAGTCAGGTGCTTATGAATAAGGTGATATGGGACAAGAATTATATTGTTCCGACATTTGACAAAGAAGACCCTGCCGCGGAAAAACATATTGCGTTGAAACGCGGACCGATAGTATTGGCCGAGGACGCGCGCCTGGGATACAATATTGATGAACCTGCCGATATTCTTATCGAAAACGGATCGGTTAACGCTGAAATAACCGGCGGAGAAAATTCCGGGTTTGATAATTTGGTTGCTGTAACCGTTCCCCTGAAAAACGGAGATAAAATGACTCTTACCGACTATTCATCAGCAGGAAAAACATGGAATGAAGAAAGCAGAATGGCGGCGTGGATATCTGTAATTTAGAGCATTGAAACGTGCATGGGATGATGTCACTGAATTTTAATTTGCGGGAGCATATCATGATCGATCTTAATCTGGTAAACAAAACAGAGACTTTTCTTAAACGGAAATTTGACTCGGGAGACTATCTGAATGATCATCCGAATGATAAAGCGTACAGGATAGAACATACTTACAGGGTGGCAAATATCGGTCGGGAGATCGCTTTGAAGGAAGGCTTTGACGAGACTGAGATGGTCATTGCATGTCTTCTTCATGATGTTGCGTACTGCGAAGACTTCGGGGAAGACGGTTGGAAAGAGCACGGAAGGCAGTCGGCAAAGATCGCCCGTCCGTTTTTAATCGAAATAGGTCTTGAAGAAGAACGTATCAACGACATTTGTTACGGGATAGCTATCCATGTCGATGATAAGGCTGATTTTTACGGTGAGCGAACAGCATTTGCGCTCTCGGTGGGTGATGCGGACAATATCGACAGGTTTGACGCATATCGCATTCACGAAATACTTAACATGGACGGATTTCTTGAAAAAGACTTAGGTGAAAAGCAGAAATACGTCGAAATAAAACTTCAGAGGCTGCGCGAACTGCTTAAAATGCAGCTGGCTACAAAAACAGCGGGCGAAATGTGGAAGTCACGTATCGATTTTTATATTGATTTTTATGAAAAGCTTAAGCAGCAGCTTGAGCGAAGCGAAAGCATAATCACAGACTGAACCGAAAACGTGAAATACGCATGCGTCACGATATGTACATTTGAACGGATCGCTCAGCCCAATCCTACGTCGAGCATCATCATGATCGCGAAACCTGCGGCGAAACAAATAGTCGCGAGATTCGAGTGTTTTCCGTCTGTCATGCCCGGTATCAGTTCTTCTACAACAACGTAAAACATTGCGCCTGCTGCGAAGGAGAGAAGATACGGAAGTATCGGAAGGAAAAGCTGCGCCGCGAATATGATCAGGATCGCGCCTATAGGTTCAATAACGCCTGACAGGACTCCGTACAAAAATGTTTTGAATTTTCCTGCTCCTTCAGCGCGAAGAGGCATAGATACGATCGCGCCTTCAGGAATGTTTTGTATTGCTATGCCGATCGAAAGGGCAAGAGCGCCTGAAAGCGTAATGCTCTCATTTCCGTAAAGCCATCCGGCAAATACTATGCCTGCCGCCATACCTTCGGGAAGATTGTGGAGAGATACTGCGAGAAACAGCTTGGTCGTACGTTTAAGTCCGCTCCTGACTCCTTCTTCCGTTTTATTTACATGCATATGAGGGATGACAGCGTCAAGCACGAGCAGGAAGAGCATACCGAAGAGGAAGCCGATGACAGCGGGTATGAAAGACAACCTGCCCATTTTCGACGACTGTTCGATCGAGGGAAGCAAAAGACTGAAAAATGACGCGGAGACCATAACTCCGGCGGCAAAACCCTCGAGCGCTTTTCTGACGTTATCGTTGATATCTCCCTTCATGAAAAAAACGCATGCGGATCCCAGACTCGTTCCGAGAAGAGGTATGAGTATTCCGAGCAAGACTTTGAACCACATAAAATGCCTCCTGAAGACGTTTTTACCAAGGTTTGCTCTATATTATACACATTTTTTATTATTCTTCTACTGTTTTTATAAAGAAATCTGTTCACGTTCGGCGAATTCGGCGCAAAAATCGTCGCAACTTGTTCCGAAAGGCAAAAAATGATATAATGCTCCTCGCAGGTAAAACTCATTTCG
>JAEEYV010000059.1 GCA_016288295.1 Alphaproteobacteria bacterium | reverse complement strand
TTTAATGTTAACTTGCCCATGGAATCACAAGTATTAAAGTGCTGTGTCACCGATACAAAAGAACAATGGTGTTTTTCAAACGTCTGAACGAGCTGTGCAAAATCAAGAAGTGAACGCGTTAATCGGTCAATTTTATATACGACAATCATGTCCACTTTGCCTTTTTCCACATCTGAAAGCAATTGCTTTAATGCAGGCCTTTTAAGATTACCACCGCTGAAGCCTCCATCATCATAATGATCCGGCAGAGCTATCCAACCTTGATGCTTCATGCTTCTGATATAATTTTCTCCAGCCTCGCGTTGGGCTTCCAAGGTATTAAATTCTTTTTCAAGCCCTTCATCTGTTGACTTTCTTGTATAAATCGCGCATCTAATTTGTTTTTGTTCCATGGTTGCTCCTTTTATTTATCTATTCCAAAAAAATGTCTCCCGGATATTTTCTTTCCGGTAATTTTCTTTGCTATGGCTGACAGAGTTGGAAACTTCATTCCATTGTATTCAAAGCCGTCATTCAAAATAGTAACTGAGTGCTCGACTTGATGATATTCACGGACGATCCGCGTTCCTATCGGCGGAAGGTTTTTGCGCATTTCAGGCGGCACATACATTTGTGCAATCAGCTGTTGTTGCTCGCGCGGTAATCCTCCGTAAGCTAGTTCCTGAATGCGGTAGGCTATTCGGGATATAAAATATTCTTTACTTTGAACGGTTGTTGGTTCGTTAAAGTATTTTTTCCATAATTCCTGTAGTTCCAGCACAGACTTACGTTGAAGTAATGCTATTTGAACCGCTATTGATTGCATTGTGAACCTCCGTCAATTTCCAATTCTTGTTCGTCGTCACAATGAATGCTTGGATTTTTTCTTTTATCCAGTCTTTTCTGAATAATTTCGCCACTTTCTACCATTTCAAGGTACCGGAGCAAATCCGGCATGATTATTTTAACTAATTTTTCTACTTGGGTCATTTTTGACCTCCTTTCGAAAGGTAAAAACCCCGGACATCGAAAAAAAATCCCACCCAAAATAAAAAAATTTTTTGCCCATACGAAGCGGTCAGTATATCTCATTGTAATTAAATGAAAAAATTGACTTCAAACAAAGCGGGCAGTATCAAAAACTCAACCCCTACAGTGTGGATTAGAAGGTCTGCCCGCTTTGATAAATTTTTTGTAAAAAAACGCAAAAAAGGCCTTGTGTTTTCTGCGCTTTTCTGCTATAAGTATTTCATAAGGTTTTCGGATGGTATCTTTTTTCTAATTTGAGGGAGGTCAATCCGACCAACAAAACAAATCCTGCCCTTGTGGCGGGATTTTTTTGTTGAACAGCGAGAGCTGAGGGCTCGAACCAGCAAAAAGCTGGTTTGACTATAAGCGAAAGCGAGACGGGAGTATCGCGGTCAGCCTTTGGCTGATGAGCGCAATGGAACGAGCATTGGCAAAGCCAATGTCGAGGACAGTCCAGTCACTTCGACCACTAAATAGCCACCCTTTATGGGTGGTTTTTTAGTGGTCGAAATCAATGAATTTCTTGAACCAGCGACCTCGGAGAGGCATCAAACGAAAAACAACCTCAAAATGTTGTTTTTCGTGCGGATGGCGTAGATTTGTTAGTTTGAAAGCAAGCGTGTAAGCGATGCTTGAAAACGTTACAAATCAAGTGACCGAAGCGAAGTTGTTTTTTGCAAATACAATGCCGCAAAAAACTTACGTAGCAAGAATGGTTCGAGTCCAGTCACTTCGACCAACAAAACAAATCCTGCCCTTGTGGCGGGATTTTTTTGTTGAACGCGATAACCCCGCTGTTCTATTAAAACACCTACACACTCAAAAACAATATAATCAGCACTATTGGTGCCAACCATTTCAAGACAAAACGAAAATAAACCTTAAAAACAAATCCGTTATTATGCAAATTTTGCAACAACCTTGGACATATCTTCCATCCCATAAAAACGCAATAAACCAAAATCATCGCCCCCAAAGTATAAGTGCCGGTTATATAATCAAACAAACTGAACAAATCTTTACCAAAATCTATTTTGTTGGTAAAGGATGCCAAAACAACCAGGGCACAGCCCAAATTAATTCCCAATACAGATAATGTTGCTTTTATACGTGTTAAACTCAATTTTTCCATAATCAAATTGATAGCCGGCTCATAAATAGAAATCAATGATGTAAGTGCTCCCAAAAACAAGAGTATAAAAAATGTCAGCATAAAAAATGATCCGCCAACCATCTTATCAAATACAAACGGCAATGTAATAAAACTTAGTGCCGGTCCTTGACTGGATTGTAAATCAAAAGCAAATACTGCAGGTATTACAATCATAGAGGCCAAAACTGCAACACAAGTATCCAACACCACAATCCACAGCGCTGATTTTTTGATATTATTGCCTGCTTTCAAATACGACCCATAAACAAAACAAACGCCCAAACCTAAAGACAATGAATAAATAGCTTGCCCCAAAGCCTGCAATGTCAGATAAGAAAAATGATGCCAATCAAACTGTTTTTCGGAAAATCCCAGCTGATCCCAATGTGGCATAAACAAATAAACAAAGCCTTCTTTTGTTTCCGGAATAAACAGCATCCACCCCACCATAAACAGAAGTAGCAAAAACAAAATCGGCATTAAATAAAGCGACACTTTTTCAATACCGTTTTTAACACCTTTCACCAAAATCAACCCGGCTATTACTATGCAAAGTAAAATCCAAAACAACTGTTCTCCATAAGATGAGGTTAAGGACTCAAACAAATTTTCATCAATTTTTATTTTATCCATACCGACTAAATTTTTTCCTGCCGCAACGACATAAGAAAGTGTCCAACCGATAATAATCACATATATGGCACCTACGGCAAAAATATTAAACAAGGTCAAACCCCCGCCAATCCTACCCCACCACGGTGAATTTTTGACATCAATTGTTTTAAATCCATCCATAAAATTTGTTCTGGCAATATGACCAAAAGCTAATTTGGCTGTCAGCAAAAAATACCCTAAAAAGACAACGCATAACAAATACATCAACAAAAAAGCCCCTCCGCCATTTTGAGAAGCTAAATAAGGAAAACGCCAAATATTACCTAACCCGATAGCAGAACCCGCCGTTGCTAAAATAAAACCTATCTTTGATCCCCAAGTCGCACGCATCTTTCTTCTCCTCGTTGCATAATATCGTATTTTTATTCGGATTACAAGATACCTTTTAAAACTCAAAAAAACTTTCGGATACACTAACAGCGAGAGGATACTATCCCCTCGCTGTTAGTATTAAATTAGAAAATGCACAGCGCATTTCTGATACGCCTGTCATCTTCGCTGTCATCCGGCTCGCAAAATTTCCGATACGCATCCGCGGCAATCCAGATTTGATTATCGCGACACCAGAAAACCACGCCCACATCAGCTCCTGCATCAAGCAACGCCCTGATAGCCGGTTTGTTGTCCGCATACAGTGCAGCACCCAGCAAGGTGCACCACTCAATGTCGTATTCTTCCGGCAATGTCAGATTTCCGACATAACGCGGATTGAACGTCCAATTGAGCCAGCTCGGTTCCAGCTTCAAAATCTAGCGCAAGAGTGCATCATCAACCTTCCGATTAATTGTTGCCTTTGCCACACTGTCAAAGCTAATATAACCACTTTTAATTGCTTGTTTAATAAGTTCCTGATTCATAGCGGTTGAATTTTAAACAACAAACGCTCTCCCAAAGGGAAAGCGTTTGTTCATACGACGATAGCCTAATTAGTCGGTGATCCCCAGAGCTCTACGGACCTTCAAATCGGGTTCATAACTATTGTCAGGCTTGCAAAACCGTCGGTAGGCAGCTGCTGCGGTGAGAGGCACGCTTTTGCCCCCGACATTAACCACGGCAACTTTTTGTTCTGGCGTTTCAGGTAACAGCCGTGCCGCGTCACTCATAGATCCTGCAATCAAGGCCGCTCCAAGCAGGCTTAATTGCTGGAAATCTCCGTAGTACGGTGCCGTCGGCGCAAATTTGTCATGTCCGATAAAGATCAGCTCGGTCCGGAGGTTCGGAGAAATCCTAACGATCTCGTCCAAAAGCGGAGACTTGACTTTGCCTAAGATCACGCCTTTGACCAACCGAAGCTTGTCGACCAGTCCACACTGGACGAACGCTTCGAAATCTGAGCATCCTTCGTACTTCCGCTCCAGATTCACATAATGGTTTTCCTGGTCGTTGATCATAGCTTTACCAACCACACCCCGAACATGCAAAACCTTACGAATTTGCTTATCCTTCACGTTGCAAAAAAGCAGAAACGCCTCGGGAGCACTCATCTCACGGCGTTCTCCACGGACGTTAACAATTGCAACCGGAGGTCGGCTGTTGCTCAAAAAATACCTCTTGATCGCCTCGGTATTTTTGGCAATCAGAGCCGCCCCAAACAGGGTAAGCTCCTCAAACTTGTACCCATCAGGTAAAGGAATGGCTGCGTGCTGATCCCTCACATATCGGTATGCATCCACCCATTCTGGGCGAAATACGAGGATTTGCTCCAAGACCTTCAGAGGAATCTCTTTTCGGATAATTCCCCCGATCACATGGTCCAACTCGGTAAGTCCGGCTCTAATGGCCGTCTGGATAAACGGATCAACACCAGGAACAAAATTCACACCACTCATAGGCTTTTAACTTTTTTTATACGTGGTATCCGTCCTTTAGCGACAATCCACGGGGAAGAATCCCATAAGACAATAATTTACAAAAAATACTCATTAACTTTTACATTTAACATGTTTTGTACATTGTGTCAACATTTTTTATTGCTGATATTACAGATATCTGCGCAAAATTATTTCACAAAAAAATCTGTTACTGACTGATTTTGCTCGCCATACAAAATTATGCCTCTAAAAAAAATAAAAAACATCGCTCCAAAAGCATAAGTCTTTTGGTCAGGCAATCTACCATATTTTTAAAAAACTTGAAAATCCTCGGACGTTTTCTGGCAAAAACGAGGGATGACATGTTATAAAAAGGGCGGTACCTTAAGCACCGCCCTTGATTATTAAAAAAGCATCCGATTACCTGCATGGAGCCCAAGATGGACCACCTGGTCCATAGCGTCCACCATAAGTACAATCAAACTCATCCGCACGAGCACTTACACGTTCATCAAGTCTAGCATCTTCAAGAGCTTTATCTTCACAAGTCCGTGCCGTTACTCCTGAATATATTGCACTAAAAGTATTTACATTGCCGTCAGCTGTGTTTTTATAGGCTTCCGGTGCTGTATAATGAGTACGGCAATTGGGACTTGAAGATTCCGGCAAAGTTTCACTTATCTTTGTTGCTTTTGTTGCTTTGGTTTCTGTCTGTAATTGCGCATTGGCGCTAAAGCTCCACAGTAGCGTCAATGCTATAATTAAAAGAAGTTTTTTCATGGCCATTCTCCTTAAAAATAATTGTTCTAGAACCGATATCACATCTCCACTTTTGATAGTCTTATTATACCACATTTTGGAATATTAATCAAGTTTTATCAGCTCACAAGACATTACAACAAAAAAGGCTGAAATCACCTATTCTGCATTTGTAATCCTGTAGTCATCAAGCTATCCACATTATCATTGTTTCCATCCATAGCCATTTCCATGGCAACTTTACGTGGCAACCCATGGAACTCGATTGCAAAAGCACCGGCATTCACTCCGGCATAGTCAACAGCATAAATACAAACTTGGCCACCAAAAGCGTGAAGAGCAGTATTTCCACCACCGCCAATGGTCTTATCAATCATATTTTCCGGAATAATACCAAATCTGATGGCATTTTCAGTACCGGTTGCACAATCCGTTCCCAATGCTGAATAATCCTTTTGATTATAAAAAACATAAAGCGTATTATTGGCAATTTCACGGAACTGATCCTTTGCCGTATTTGCCTTATATTTTTCCATAGCTTTACCAAAACCAGCCAATCCGGCAACCGACAATACTGCCACAATCGCCAGTACGCCTAGCATTTCAACCATTGAACGACCACGCTCATTTTTCTTCATATCAAAGTTCCTTTCAAACTAAACATTATGTTACTAGATATACATATTGAATTTATCCATGTCAAATAAAATACCAAATAAATCACATTAACCTGGCACAACCCTTATTTGCCTCAGCATTTTTTTACGCCGCCACAGCAAATATCCCTCGTAGCTCATTAGCATAATTCCTGAAATCAACAGCGGTATTAAATAATACAAAATTCGATACGCTATTAATGCTCCGAATAGTGTCAAATCATTATGTTCACCGGGAATAATATACATAAACAACCCTTCAAAAACACCTAAACCGCCGGGAACCTGACTAAACACTCCCAACACCTTAGCAATAATAAACACTCCCATAAAAGTCATAAAATCAAGTGGCACAAATGGTATCAACACCAAATACAGCACAATTGAGTCGGTTATAATATCTGCCGAACCTAAAAACACTTGTGCCAAAGACATCTTAAACGTCGGCATATCAAATTCAACATCTCTGATATACAATGGCTTTTTATAAAACAAGCTCAAACTGAAATAACCTATCAACCCTACAAAGGAAATAGCCGTCACCACTTGCGTTGTCATTTTTGAAACCGAACCTGCTCCAAAAGCGTGTGATGGCGTCAGTACATATCCGACAATAATCAAAAAAAAGCACGCCACCAAATAAGTAAATCCTGAAAAAGTAACCATACGCACAATCTCTGTTGCTCTAAAACGCCAACGAGTATAAAGCCTGTACCTGATTGTGCCACCCGAAACTATTGCATGCCCGGCGTTATTGCTGACTGAAAACCCCACAAAACCGACAAAAATCCACTTCCACATTGCCACTTTACGCTTAATATAGCAAAGTGCCAAAAAATCATATGATGATAGCGCCACATATCCCCCTATTGCCGCCAACATTGCAAACATCAGGTTTCTGTGCGGAATTTTTAGCAATGCGCCCTTAATATCATTCAAACTATACTTTGACAATTGATGATACAACATATACGCAGCCAGACCGAAAAACACCAGCCCCGCCCACGATACCGCTTTTTTTATCATCTTTTTAGTCTGAAACGACATCGACTATACCTCACTCTTGCAAAGCTCAAATATAGCACCAAATTACTAAAAGATTATAAACTTATCTGCAAAATATTAATTATAATTCCTATTACAACTGCAACAGAATATAAAATTGCAACTATCTTAAAATTTTCTTTCTTGTTTTTATTTATTTTAAACAATACCAACAACCCGGCTCCGGCTCCTGATAAAAGTCCTGCCATCATAGCGCCAAAGCTCATTGCACCACCAACCCACAATTGTGTAATCACCACCGAAGCCGAACAATTAGGAACAAGTCCCAACAATCCTGATGCCAACACACCTATAATTGGACGATTTAGCACCATTTCTCCCAAATGACGTTCTCCCCAAACTACCATAATTGCATTAAGCCCCAACGTAACCAATAATACAAAAAATGTGATTTTGATAGAATGAAACAAAGCCGGCTTTAATATTCCTTCTCCGGCACAATGACAATCCGCATCTTCACAAAGCGGTTCGACATTAACCGATTGCGTTTTTTGATGTAACACAACATCACAAAAAATTCCTATAGCTATACCCAAAAGCAACTTAATGCCAAGTATTCTCACTATAATAATCGGCTTAATGGCATTAGAAATCATAACCGGCAACATTTCATCCGATGTTGCCAAGAAAACAGCTATTAATGTTCCGATTGAGATTGCTTTTGCCGCATAAAAATTAGCCGCTGCCGCCGCAAAGCCACATTGCGGAACAATTCCACTTATTGCTCCAAATACCGGCCCCAATCTGCCGGCTCGACTTATTAAGTCAAGTGACTTGCCCTCACTTTTTTGTTCCATATATTCAAGTACAATATATGTAACCAATAAGAAGGGAAACAAGCTTATACTATCCCTCAAGCTATCAATAATTATATCTGCTACTAACGCCCAAGTCATATCTGTTTCCTAACATCTTACATTTTTTGCCAAACCAGCCAACGATGTTTCTTTATATTTTGCATTTAGGTTCAATCCGGTTTCATACATTGTTTTTATAATACTGTCCAAACTTACAATATGAGCACCGTCATGATTATGCATTGCCAGTCTTACTGCATTAATTGCCTTAATTGCACCCATAGCATTACGCTCAATACATGGCACTTGCACCAACCCCATAACCGGATCACATGTCAAGCCGAGATTATGTTCCATTGCGATTTCTGCGGCATTTTCGATTTGGCGCAAACTACCTCCCATGACCGCGGCCAAACCTCCGGCGGCCATTGAACAGGCCACCCCGATTTCCCCCTGACAACCGACTTCTGCTCCAGAAATTGATGCATTTGTCCTATACAAACTGCAAATTGCTGATGCTGTCGTCAAAAACACAATATTTGCTTTTCTTAAGGCATTTTCATCATTACCCACGACAAAACGCTGATAATATCTCATCACGGCCGGCAAAACCCCTGCTGACCCCATAGTTGGAGCCGTAACAATTTTTCCGCCGGCAGCATTTTCTTCTGCAACCGCAAAAGCCCACATATTTATCCAGTCAATTAAAGTCAAACCATCAACTTTATGCTCACTAAAACTTTTTGATAAATCGGCATACATACCGGGAGCTCTGCGCTTCAACCTCAATCCTCCGGGCAAAAACCCTTCCGTATTAACTCCACGTATAATTGTTTCTTGCATAGTTTTTGTCAGTTGCAAAATACCCTTTTCAACTTCATCGGGTTTGCGCAACTCTTCTTCATTTTTCAACACTAATTCCGAAATTGTCAAATTATCGCGACGGCACATATCAATAAGTTCTTTGCAATTATTAAATTGATATGGCACATCATATGGACGACGTTCTATCCTGTTGCTCATTTCGTCTTGCCGAGCAATTGTTCCTCCTCCGACCGAAAAATATGTTTCTTCAAGAACTACATTACCACTCACATCATAAGCACAAAATTTCATGCCATTTGCATGCTCGGTCAAAAATATTTTCTTTTCCAACACAATATCATGGTCAAAATCAAAATATATATCCTTTTGCCCCCCAAGATTCAAATGCTTACTGCTTTTTACTTGTCCTATATAGTCTTTGCCGAGATCAATATCTTGTGCTTCCAACCCGAGCAGCCCGTATACCACTGCATTTAGGGTTCCATGTCCGATTCCTGTCAATGCCAAAGAACCGTACAAATATACTTTTACACTTTCTACATCGCCAAGTTTGCCACTTGCTCTCAAATTGTCAACATAACGCTTTGCGGCTCTCATCGGACCAACAGTATGCGAACTAGAAGGACCGATCCCGACCGAAAAAATTTCAAACAAACTATAATACATTCTTCACCTCTGGCGAACGATATTATCTTTTTTGTTTTATTTTGCAAACGCCATTCTCAATCTTTGAACAAGAAACAGATATCAACAAAAAATACAAAACATCTTGGTTTTTACACTTTTCTTTGCTATCAATTTAGCAACGAGGCAAAAATGAAATCTGAAAAAAACAAAACTATAGATATCGGCCTTCTTGAGGGACAACCTTATCTCAAACGCTGTATCAAGATAGCTCGCAAGACCACCTTGTCATCAATTGTTGACAAGACCATACTTGGAGATTCTCTTAAGGTCATGTCCAAACTGCCTCAACAATTTGTTGACCTTCTGATTGTCGATCCGCCATATAACCTCAGCAAAGATTTTCACGGCAACAAATTTACTCAAACAGCCGATGATGAATATGAAAAATATACCGTTGAGTGGATAGAAAAAGTTATTCCGCTTTTAAAACCTAATGCCAGCATTTATGTCTGCTGTGACTGGAAATCAAGTTTGGTCATCGGACCGGTTTTGGCTCGTTACTTTAACATCAAAAACCGCATTACTTGGCAGCGTGAAAAAGGTCGCGGAGCCACACAAAACTGGAAAAACGGCATGGAAGACATTTGGTTTGCCACCATGGACAAGCAATACACTTTCAACCTTGATGCCGTAAAGGTTCGTCGCAAGGTTTTGGCTCCTTACAAACAGGACGGCAAGCCTAAAGACTGGGAACAAACCAACGAAGGACGCTTCCGTAACACATGCCCCTCCAATTTTTGGGATGATATATCAATTCCTTATTGGTCAATGCCCGAAAATACCGCTCATCCTACTCAAAAACCCGAAAAACTTATTGCCAAATTAGTTTTAGCCAGCTCAAACAAAAAAGATATCGTTTTTGATCCGTTTTTGGGTTCTGGAACCACCTCTGTCGTCGCCCGAAAACTTGGACGGCACTATGTAGGTATTGAGCAGAATCCCAATTATTGTATTTGGGCTGAGCGCCGACTTGAACTTGCTCGTAAAAACAAGCAGATCCAAGGCTATTCTGACGGCATCTTTTGGGAACGCCACACCGTAACTGGCAAAAAATAAGCTTTATAAAAAAGCAGAACCTGAGTTTACTTAATTGTTTTTCTCGCCTCTTCCAACTCTTCCAACGTATCAATATCAGCCGGAGCTTCCTGATTAAGTTTAAGATTATTGACCAATTTAGCTCTGATAACCATGCCATTTTCAAGCGCACGCAACTGCTCCAACGACTCTCTTGCTTCCAATACTCCAACCGGCAACGACACGATTTTTCGCAATGATTTAGCATTATAAACATAAATACCGATATGATGGTAAAAATCATGATTACTGCATTTTTCCGGGTTGCGAATATACGGAGCCGCCGCACGAGTAAAATACAAACAACGTCCTTCCGTCTCGCCATCACGCAATCCCATAACAATTTTTACATTATTCGGGCTGTCAATTTCCTCTTGGGTTTTAAACACCATACCGACTGTCGCAATATCACAACCGCTTTCTTCAACAATTTTAATCAGCTGATTATTAATCTCCGGATTAACATTAACCGCATCACCTTGGAAATTAACTACAATATCATATTTATCACCGCTCGGGTCAATCTCTTTTAGTGCCGCGGCAATACGGTCGGTACCCGACGGCAGTTTAGGATCGGTCAAAATTGCTTTAGCCCCAAACTTCTCGCACGCTTCTACAATTACCTGATCCCCGGCGGCAACATAAACATCTCCCGGCACATATTTTTTTACGTTTTCATAAACTCTTTGCAACAGACTTTTGCCGTTTATATCAAGCAAAGGCTTGTTGGGTAGGCGTGTTGAAGCCATACGCACAGGAATCATAGTAACAATTTTAGACATCTGAATCTCCTTTTATAGTTCTTGCAAATATCTATTCTATATACTATAACAACGTCAAAGAAAAGGACAAAACAACTATGCAAGTGGATATTTTTGATTTTACTTTGGACCGCAATTTAATCGCCTCACAACCGGCAAGTCCTCGCGATACATCGCGTCTGCTTGACTTAAGCGTTGAAAATGAGATTGCTGATCGTCATTTTTATGATTTACCTGATTTATTGCAAAAAGGCGATTTGTTGGTTTTTAACGATACCAAGGTTATTCCTGCCCGCCTCTATGGAGCTCGTGGAGAAGCTAAAGTTGAGGTCACTCTTTATCGTCCGCTTGATGGCATTTTTTGGTGGGCTTTTATCAAAAACGCCAAGCGCCTGCACCCCGGCGACCGAGTAAATTTTTATACCGACCAAATCACCCCCGAACAAAGCGACTTTTTTGCCGAAGTACTTGAAAAAAAAGATGATGACGGAGTTTTAATTCGCTTTGGTTGTCCGGCAGAAATATTAGCCACCAATTTGCAAAAGTACGGACTTATGCCGCTTCCGCCCTACATCAAGCGCGATAAACCCACCGTTAACGGCATTTGGGACAAATATAACGACAAAGAAAACTATCAGACCATCTATGCCCATTATGAAGGAGCCGTTGCTGCCCCGACTGCAGGTCTGCATTTTACGCCAAGAGTATTTGAGGCTCTTGATAAAAAGGGCATTGAAAAAGTATTTATTACCCTGCACGTCGGTGCCGGAACTTTTCTGCCGGTCAAAACCGATGACACCAAAGACCACAAAATGCATGCCGAATATGGTGAAATAACTCCCGAGGCCTGTGAAATCATCAACCGTGCCAAGCGTGAAGGTCGCCGTATAATTGCCGTCGGCACCACATCTTTGCGTCTGCTTGAAAGTGCCGCCGACGACAAAGGTATTTTACACCCATTTGCCGGCTCAACTGATATTTTCATAACTCCCGGCTATAAGTTTAAGATGATTGATATGATTATCACCAATTTTCACTTACCAAAGTCAACATTATTTATGCTCATCTGTGCCATTGCCGGCATTGATCGCATGAAAAAAGCTTATCAACACGCCATTGAACAAAAATATCGCTTTTATTCTTATGGCGATAGCTCAATTATTAAATGCGTAAATAAAATTTAAACTTATCAATGATACAATTCCGCTTCGAAAGGAACGGATTTGATAAAAAAGTATGCAAATTACCTGCGGCAAATTTTACCGCTTATGAAAAACTCTTGGCTTCCTGCAGGGTTACTGCTGATAACCTGTTGCATATTTATGTTATTTTCACCGTTGCCGGATTTTGTTCAAGATACATTGCATATAACTTTTTACGTTATTAACCTCGCCGGCATTGGCCTATTAATGTTCTATAATCACAATCGACCGATATTTTTTGTAATCATAACTGTTTTAAGCTATATGCTGATAAATTACTTTAAATATTTGCATGGAGTCATCTATTACCTCACTCCTGACTATGCTAATTTAGTATTTTTATCGATTGCCGGACTGATTTTCTTTTATTTTCTGCCTGATAAACCTTTATTTTCAATTGATACCGTATATTTTTTAATTATTGTTTTTACAGCTGTTTCACTGGGAGAATTTTTAAGCTCTGCCAAAATCAAAATAGACTTCAGCCCATTGACCAACTTTGGTAGCGGATTACAAATATTTGGTTTGGTTTTGTTTGGCATAATGATTATCACAATGCTGTTACACGCCTCCATTAAAGACCATATTCTTGATACCAGCATGGCTTTTTCTACTGTCAACATAATGATTGGATTTTACGCTTCCAATCAACCGAGTGCATTGGTTTTGTTTTTTACCACCGCTTCAATCACAATGTTTATAGCTATTTGTCGTCACATCTTTTTCATTTTACGCAAAGATCCTGACACTGGGCTTAACAATGCTCATAGTTTTTTGGTTAAAGCCAAAAAACTTCCTCTCAAATACGGCCTGGGCATTATTTGTATAGATGAATACCGTCATTTATTACAAGCTTTTCATAAAAGGGGCATCAGCACTATTATGGCCATGGTCAGCAAAAAAATCGTTTCACTTGAACCAGATGCCATGATTTTTCGCTGTACGCCTGACGAATTTGTAATTATTTTTCCGCAGGCTGAAAAAGGAACCTCTTATGAGCGTTTAGATGAAATTCGTCGTCAAATTGCCGCTTCAGAATTTATTCTTAACCGCATTAAAAAACCAATCAAAATCACTGTTTCCTGCAGCATTGCTGACAAAAAACGCAGTGATGCGAACGTCAGCGACGTATTTATTCGTGCTCACCGTGCCTTGCAAAAAACCTACAAATTCACTCAAAATATTACTTCAAAGGCTTAAACGCCAATCGCCATATTAAAAACAAGCCCAACAACACTATCGGAAGCGACAGCATTTGTCCCATTGTAACCGTTCCGAACAAAAAACCTATTTGCTCATCCGGCTGACGAAAATACTCAATTATAATTCTAAATACCCCATACATCAGTACGAACAGTGCCGAAATCAATCCTCGACGTTCTCTGACGGCACGCCAATGCCACAACAAATTCAGCACCACAAAAATCACCAACCCCTCGGTCAAAGCCTCATAAATTTGTGAAGGATGCCTCGGCAAATATCCTCCTGACGGAAAACAAACCGCCCATGGCACATCACTAACTCTGCCCCACAATTCATCATTAATAAAATTGGCAATTCTTCCCAAAAAAATACCAATCGGTGCAAATAACGCCGCCAAATCAGTCAACAACCAAAAACTAACTTTGCGTGAATATGCTGTATACAGCAGTCCCAACACGGCTCCTGTTGCCCCACCATGAAAAGACATTCCCCCATGCCATAACTCAAAAATTTTCAGCGGATGATGTGAAAAGAAATCAAAACCATAAAACAAGACATACCCCAAACGTCCACCGACAATAATACCCAACGTGGTATAAAAAACAGCATCTTCAATTTGTTGACGATTAACTTTTAGGTCATATTTTTTCATCATTCGCAACGTTAACAACCACGCTGCAATAATGCCCAACAAATACGCCATCGAATACCACCGAATAGCCAATCCTCCGATCGAAAACATCACCGGTGATATTGCCGGAAATTCTAAACAAGGCATTTTGATTTCCTTTCAATTTTTATAATTAGTAAAAAGTATATTAATTTTCCAAAACATATCCACATCAAAAAAAATTATTCAACATAAGCAGAATTAATATGCTGTTTTTATTGCTTTTTTAATTTTTATAAAAAATAAAAAATTGAATAAAGTGGAAAACTCGAATCCCTCGATTGTAAATTACGACTCGATAATGATATTTATAAAAGCATCAGATTTATTGTTTTAAAAAACACAATTTTGGGAGAAAATTTTTGATGAATCTGGCTGAAAATCTTCAGACATACAACCCGATAGATGAAATCGAGAATTTTCTCAACGCCCACGCTTATACTAGCGAGCGTCGTAGCAACAACGAAATTGTCGTTGAAATTCAAGGCAAATGGAACGACATGTTGGTTTTCTTTTCTTTTGAAGAAAGCATGCAGTGCCTGCACATTTCCTGTCTGATGGATATTGAAACTACTATTGAAAATAAAAGTAAAATCTTTGAGCTCTTAGCTATGATCAATGACAATATGTGGGTCGGTCATTTTTCATATTGGACCGAGCAAAAAATGCCGATTTATCGTCACTCTATATTTTGCAACCGCTTAAATACTCATCTTGAGCAACAAATTGCCCAAATTATTGATATAGCCGTCAAAGAATGTGAAAGGATGTACCCGGTATTCAAAGTTGTCCTGACCAAAGGTATGGAACCGGCACAAGCTCTTTATCCGTTATTAATGGAAACTTCCGGACAAGCATAAGCAACAAAGGGAGGGTTTTACCCCTCCCTTTGTCATTTCGCTACATAGTTCTCACGACCTCGCGTCAGTCGACGGTGGTAGCGAACATGTTTGCCCACGCACCTAATACATTTTGCATTTCGGTACCTATACGGAGGCACCGGCGGTCGCATCTCCCGACCTGCTGTGATAAAAAGTTCAGACAAATCCGGAATCTCCGGAATCTCCGGAATCTTTTCAAACACAGCTGGAGCCTGAAGATCATCAGGAGAACACTCCACAATGATCACTCCTGCCGGAGGATTCGGCAATTGCGCTTCTATTTTAGCTCCAACGGAGCGAGAACACTTTGCTGGCAAATTTACAGCAACCTCTTGAGGATTCTCCTGAGGCTCCACAAAAATGACGCCTGATGCATGGATGTGTCCACGAAGTTCAATCGTACGTCCATCGGACGTTTTTACACGAAGTATGACCTCCATACCTCAACGCCTTTTGCCACCTTGAACACCATTGTAAACCATCCTCTCGCCAGGCTTAAGCGAGATATCGTCAGGTCGCACCCAAAATGCCCGCTTCCTCAAAGCCTCCAGAAAACGAAACCACCGATTCCGTCCATTCGCATTTTCCTTCTTATCCATAATAATCTTTTTAATTTGTTAATAATAAAACTAATTGACACAAATGTATCATATTTTTGTCCCAAATGCAACTATTTATTTTGCATTAATTTTCGATACATCGCTACATTGTCATTATGATCACTCAATGTCTTGGCAAAACGGTGTCCCCCGTTGCCACTGGCTACAAAGTACAAATAATCTGCCTCACTCGGATTTGCAGCCGCCACAATTGCCTCTTTTCCGGGGTTACAAATCGGTGCCGGTGGCAAACCATAATATTTATAAGTATTATAGGGGCTGTCATATTCTAAATCTTTTTTCAAAAGCGCACGTCCCAGCTCAACCTCTCCTTTGGTAATTGCGTAAATCACCGTCGGATCAGTCTGCAACATCATTCCGCTTTTAAGCCTATTTGTAAAAACAGCCGCCACATCAGCTCGCTCCTCAGGCAACCCGGTTTCTTTTTCTACAATAGAAGCCAAAATCAACAATTCTTCCTTATCTTTTATGCTATTGTTTTTGTTTTCGCTCCATACCTTATCAACCAGAATTTTCAAATCATTCTGCGCTTTTAATACAATACTGTCGCGACTGTCTCCTCTTGAAAAAGTATATGTCTCCGGCAACATTGAACCTTCAGGCATATCTACACCGATATCCCCTGACAAATACTGCTCATTTTCCAAAATTATGCGTATTTGTGCAGAGCTTAATCCCTCCGGAATAGTAACTCTCCGATAAAAAACCTCACCGCGTAACAATTGTCCTGCCACTTGCAACATATTTATCCGCGGGGCAAACATATATTCTCCGGCTTTCAGACGTTTATCAACTTTCAACACCCTAACTATAACACGAAACAGCAGAGGCGAATTTATCACCCCTGCTGTTTTCAAATTTTGCGCCAAACTCCGAACACTTTCGCCCTTTTGCAGAACAATACTTGTGCTTTCGGTCAATTTATTAGGACAATTAATGCCATACAACATTGCCCCGACAGCCACCAAAACAGCTACAACTATCGAAACAAAGAATGCCTTCATGGCTAACCTTCATACTTCTTTAGTATAATTGATGAGTTCGTGCCACCAAACCCGAACGAATTTGACATTGCCGCTTTAATTTCACGTTTTTTAGATTTTAGTGGAACCAAATCCATACCCTCAACTTCCGGTGCCGGATTTTCAAGGTTTAATGTCGGAGGACATGTCTGCTCATTAATTGCTTTAATAGTCAAAACGGCTTCAACCGCTCCGGCTGCTCCCAACAAATGTCCTATTGCCGACTTTGTTGATGACATTGAAACATTTTTCATATTATCACCAAACAACCGTGCAACGGCCATTGCCTCACCGACATCGCCTGCCGGTGTAGAAGTTCCGTGTGCATTAACATAGCCTATATCTTCTAATTTAACACCATGCTCTTCTGCATGTTTTACCGCCATTTTCATTGCCCGATAAGCACCATCGCCGGAAGGTGCTGTAATGTGATAAGCATCGCCGCTCATACCATAGCCGACAACCTCTGCATAAATTTTGGCCCCACGCTTTTTAGCATGTTCCAATTCTTCTAACACCAGCGCACCGGCACCTTCACCCATAACAAATCCGCTACGAGCCTGATCCCACGGACGAGAAGCTTTTTCCGGTTCATCATTAAAATCGGCAGTAATGGCTTTCATTCTGGCAAAACCTGACAATCCCAAAATATTTACGGCAGATTCTGCACCACCGGCCAACATTAAATCAGCATCACCTCTTGCAATCATAGACGAAGCGTCGCCAATTGCATGTGTGCCGGTTGAACAAGCCGTAACACAGGCATGATTCGGACCTTTTAAGGCAAACTTGATTGAAAGATGCCCCGAAATCATATTAATCAAACATGATGGAATAAAAAACGGTGAAACTCTGTGAACACTCTTATTTTCATTAATCAGAGTCGACATTTCATAGATTGAACTCAAACCACCAATACCAGAGCCCATCATAACACCGGCACGATAGCTGTCTTCATCATCAAGAGGTTTCCAACCGCTATCTCCCATAGCATCAATTCCGGCTGCCAATCCGAACAATATAAACTTGTCAACACGACGTTGTTCTTTTGGCTCCATCACTGTATCGGGATCAAATTGATTTTTTTCTTTTCCCATCGGGACTTGTCCGGCAATCTTCACCGGTTCGTCATAAAGTTCAATACCTTCAATTTTTCTGATAGCTGATTTTCCGGCAACTATATTATCCCAGTTATATTCAACGCCACGACCAAACGGTGACAACATACCCATACCGGTAACGACAACTCTTCTCATCAAGCTTCCTTTATTTTATTTGCATTATAAGCGTTCTTATATGAAAAAACTCGCTTCATGTCAAGCGAGTTTAATCACATATTGCCTAAAACAAAACTAAGCGTTTTTATTTAAATAATCAATGGCATCCTTAACTGTAAGAATTTTCTCGGCAGCCTCATCAGGAATTTCGCAACCGAATTCTTCTTCGAAAGCCATTACTAATTCAACAGTATCGAGACTATCTGCGCCCAAATCGTCAATGAAGCTGGCAGTCTCTGTTACTTTTGATTCTTCAACGCCAAGGTGTTCTGCCACAATTTTCTTAACGCGATTAGCTGTATCAGTCATTTGATAAACCTCTAAAATATTAACACATAAAATTCTCGGGTGCATATTTCAGTCCCGTGCTGTCTTGTTATCACAATTTTATGCCTGTTGACAAGCATTATTTTTATTTTATAGCTAAAAAAATTGTTTCTTTTTCAGATACCTCTTTGTTTTAGCTAGATTTTATACTTTGGTATATGTGTATAAAAAAAGCCGTTTTTCTACCACTTTTTAACTATTCTTTATCCTCAAGCTTGTTTTTTTCATCCTCAATCACACATATAAAAAAACAAATGGAGATAAAAATTATGAAAATTGGAATCATCGGTGCCGGAGGTGTCGGTAGCGCAACTGCTTTTGCCTTGATTATGCGCGGAGTTGCCCACAAAATTGTTCTCATTGATCAAAATCCAATCAAATCTGATGCTGAAGCTGAAGACATTGCTCACGCCACCCCTTTTGCTTATGCCAATAAAATAAAATCAGGATCTTATACCGATTTACAAAATGCCGACGTTGTTATTGTAACTGCAGGAGCCAACCAAAAAGCCGGACAAACACGTAACGATTTGCTCGCCACAAATGTAGAAATATTCAAACAAATTATCCCACAAATTATAAAAAACGCTCCCGACACTATTTTACTGATTGCCACCAACCCGGTTGACGTTATGACCAGAGTTGCAATTAAACTTTCAAATTTTCCTCAAAATCGAGTGTTTGGTAGCGGCACAGTTCTTGATACTGCCCGTTTTCGTACTCTTTTGGGTTATCATCTGGGAACCTCCCCAAAATCGATTCACGCCAACGTACTCGGAGAACACGGTGATAGTGAAGTACTAATCTGGTCTAATGCCGTTGCCGGCACCATTCAAATTGAACAGCTGGCCTTGGATATAAACAAACCACTTACCACCAAAATCAAAAAAAACATTGATGATAATGTCCGCAATGCAGCCTATCGTATTATTAACGGCAAAGGCTCAACCACTTTTGGCATCGCCGGAGCCCTAACCCGCATTTGCCAAGCCATTGGAGCAAATGAATATGCCATTTTAAACGTATCTTCATACCATGATCATATTGAAAACATAAGCGATATTTGTATCTCAATGCCGTGTATTATTGGCAAACGTGGCATCCACAGCAAATTGTTTCCCGCTTTTTCTGCTCAAGAACACGCCCTATTAAACCAAAGTGCTACAATCATCAAAAAATTTACTAAAAAAGCCCTTGATTTTATTCAATAAAAACACCAAAGGCGATACTTCTTTTACAAAGTACCGCCTTTAGTATAACATTAGCCTGCAGGAGCAGAATGAAGTTTGTAATAATATCTTCTTACCTGTGGTGGTGCAGACTTGTTCAAGGCATTTAAAGCCGAGCTACAAAAACAGAACTTAGCACTCATAAACGGCCAGATAGCTTTTGATCTACTGCGAATCAATTCTACCTGTGCACTTTCACTCGGAATGCGGCCGTCCTTGTAGTACATTCGAAAAAGGCGGGTGTTGCGAACAATCAGCGATTCATTTTTCTTATGGCAAGAGCATTTGGCAAAATAAATTGCTTGCAAATCATCACGCCGAGTCTCAAGTAATGCTCTTTCTACATTAACCGGCAACTGCTCGTATTTTTCGATATAAGCTTCAAACTTTTTAAGACCATCTTTGGTCTCCTTATTAAAAAGCATCTGCACAGCCTTTTCTTTCAAAGCAAATTCTTCGATGTACTGACGAAACTCCTTTAACGAGTGGTGTCTCACCAAAGCAATTTGCTCGTCTAAATTTTTAATATCCATAAGCTTATTAATAATTGATTTTGTACTCTCAGTGTCGCCAAAATCGCTCTCTTTGTCAACTACTATATGTGAATTTTTATTGAATTTTTTTATAATTTGCGTTATACTATATTTAGTATGGCAATATGGAGATTTGTTATGCGTAAAGTAGTTGGATTTTTAACCTTGTTGTTTTGTGTACTGATTGCTGCAAATGCTTTTGCAAGAGCTCAGTTCATTATCGACTCGAAAAGCCACACACAGCGTGATACCTCTAACAGTAGCACGCATTCATCTACCTTTAGGACTTGTCCGTCCATGGGATATACCCAGACATCATGCCCTGCCGGCGAACACGGTGTTGAAAGTTGCCCCATAAACTCACAATATTTCAAATATTGTTGTCCGCAAGAAGCCATTTATACTGCTTCTCAATGCAGAACAATGATGCGCAAGCCTACCGGTGGTTGTCACGGATATTATAAATGCGAATAGTTTTTCTCTAAAATCAATAAAAAAGCCTCCTTTTGAGGAGGCTTTTTTATTGAGTGTTTGATACGTTCAAACTGTTGGAGCGGCAGCAGCCAATATATCCAACAATTTTTTAGTTGCTTCTTCCGAAGAAATGTTCTGACAAATTGCATACTCACTTGATAACCTGTCAAGAGCCTGCTCATAGATTTGTCTTTCGCTATAAGACTGCTCTGCCAAATTTTCACGACGATGCAAATCACGAACAACTTCCGCTATTGCGGCAGGGTTTCCGGAATTGATTTTGTTTTCATACTCCTGAGCACGGCGCGACCACATAACTTTTTTAACTTTGGCCTTACCTTTTAGAATCTCAAGAGCATCGCTCATTACTGAGTTGTCGGATATCTTGCGCAACCCGTTCAAGCCGGCTTTTGCCAACGGAACACGTAACGTCATTTTATCCTTATCAAAATTAACAACGATCAATTCCAACTCCGAACCACCGATATTTTGTTTATAAATATCGGCGACTTTACCAACCCCTTGAGCCGGATAGACTACATACTCTCCGGAGTTAAAAGCAATTTTCGATGTTGTCTTTTTAACCATGTTATTTTTCCACTATCTTGAACTAAAAACTCAAATGCCTTGTTTTCTGCAAGACACAGGGCAATATACCACATTTTTTTACTTAAATCCAGTATTTTTTTGATTTTGACAAAAATTATTTTTAATCGGAAACAAATTAGTCTGCCGCAAAGCCTCTCCCAACACCATAGTTGCCGAAACAGCAACATTAATTGAGCGGGCAACTTCTGTCATCGGGATAACCAGTCTTGCATCCACTTTTTTGTGAACGGTTTCCGGCACACCGGCACTCTCACGTCCCAAAAGTAGTACGTCATTCGGCTTAAACTCAAATTCCGTATATGGCACTTGTGATTTTGTCGTCAGCAACACGATTCGCCCATACTCATCAGGATGAGATTTTGCAAACTCCAAAAAATCCTCCCATGAATTATGACGGCGATATTTTACCAACTCCAAATAATCCATTCCATAGCGACGCAAGGCATGCTCACTAAAAACAAAGCCGCACGGCTCTATAATATCAACTTCCACATTAACACAGGCACCAAGCCTGAGCATGGTACCTGTATTTTGTGGCATGTCGGGTTGAAACAATGCTAATCGCATTTATGCTCCTTTAGACATTGAGGTAACTACCTCCGCATCAAAGCAAACGCTCAAACCTTCAATATCTGCTGTTGTGCCATGAGCACATACACTATCAACTTTTACTGCCAAAACTTGTTCGGCAATATAGTTCTCATTTTCCTTCAGAGCTGTTGCCAGAGTCTGATCTGATGTCTGCCAATGCAACTCTATACGGTCAGAAATATTAAAGTTTTTATCTTTACGTAAAGTTTGCACCAAACGAATAAAGTCACGAGCCATTCCCTCACGCTTGAGTTCATCTGTAACATTGGTATCAAGCATAACCAAGGCTTTGTTTTCCGCAAAAGCCTGTCCTGCTACACCATCTTTCATTTCCAAACGAACTTCAAACAAGTCATTGGTCAGATTCTTACCGCCGATATTAAGTGTTCCGTCAGCATTCAACTCCCATTGACCTTGTTTATATGCCGCCATAACTGCGCCCATATCTTTACCGAGAGCTTTACCCAACAACGGCGTATACAAATATATACGCTTGGTTGCATAGTTTTCTAAATTATCATCAAACAAAACTTGTTTAACATTCAGTTCATCTTTGACAATTTCCTGATATTCTTCTTTCAAATGGCGCCCGACGAGTGTCATGCTTGCAAGAGGCAGACGGTTACGCAAATTTTTTTCTTCACGAATAAATTTGCCTGCAGAGCATAAATCCTGCAAAAAGTCCATTTCTTCCATCAATTCCTTATTATCAGATATTGCATTAAGACTTGGATAATCTACCAAATGAACCGATTCCTCACCTGTCAGATTTTTATAAACATATTCGCAAACAAATGGCATTAATGGTGCCAAAATTTTGCTCAGATTTACTAAAACAGTATAAAGCACATCAAAAGCCTGTGTATCACCTTCCCAAAAACGATCACGGGTACGACGAATATACCAGTTGTTCAAAATCTCCATAAATGCGGCAATTTCATTGCAGGCAACAGCCACATCATAGGTATTAAGTCCATTCTTAACAACCGTCCCTACATGCTTCAGCTTGGCCAAGATATAATTATCAAGCGATTCCGTAGAACTATTTACCTCTTTGGCCTTATAACCTTCGGCATTTGCATACAAGGTAAAGAAATAGAAAGCATTCCACAGCGGAATTTGCGCTACACGAGCCGCTTTTACGATTTCTTTTCCCTCTTTATCAACCGCCAAGTTACCGCCTTTCAAAACCGGTGATGACACCAAGAACCAACGCAATGTATCAGAGCCGATATTTTCCAATACCTCATTTGGATCAGGATAATTTTTCAAGCGTTTTGACAATTTCTGCCCGCCTTCAGCCATCAGCAAACCTGTGCAGATACAGTTTTTGAACGCCGGACGATTATGCAAAGCCGTTGAAAGAACCGTGAGAGTATAGAACCAACCTCTGGTCTGATCAATCGCTTCCACAATAAAGTCTGCCGGGAAATGCTCTTCAAACCATTCTTTGTTTTCAAACGGATAATGCACTTGCGCATATGGCATTGATCCCGATTCAAACCAACAGTCAAACACATCGCTTACGCGTCTCATCATTGTTTGACCTGACGGATCATCAGGATTCGGATAAACAACATCATCAATATACGGCTTATGCAGATTTGTAACCTCAACGCCGGTTTTTTCTTTGATTTCTGCTATTGAACCCAATACATCGATTCGCGGAAATTTCGGATTATCTGATTTCCAAACCGGTATTGGTGTTCCCCAAAAACGATTACGTGAAATTGACCAGTCGCGAGCGCCTTCCAACCATTTACCAAAACGCCCGTCTCTGATATGATCCGGAACCCAATTAATCTCTTGGTTATTTTTAACCATTTCATCTCTGAAATCCGTAACCTTAACAAACCAAGAAGACATCGCCTTATAGATTAACGGAGTATCAGTTCTCCAGCAGAACGGATAGGAGTGAGTATATTGCTCTTTTTTAACCAACAAACCGTTTTCTTTCAGCCATTGCATAATCGGTTCATTGGTCTCAAAAACTTGTTTACCCTCATAATCATATACTTCTGCCGTAAATTTACCGGCCTCATCTACAGGACATACAACCGGGAAATTGCTGTCATAAGCACGACAAACGTCAAAGTCGTCTTGACCGAAACCCGGTGCAATATGAACAACGCCGGTACCGTCTTCAACCGAAACAAACTCGCCGGATAAAACCTTAAAACAACCCTTTTCTTTCAAGTTCTTAAAATACGGGAACATCGGCTCATAGCTCATTCCGACCAAGTCCGCACCCTTCATTGAACCGACTTTAGTTGCCTTTTCAAGTTGCTTTTTATAACGTCCGAGCAATGCTTCCGCCAAAATATATTTCTGCCCGTCTTCTTCCATAACGGCATAGTCGATATCTTTGCCGACTGCCAACATCAAATTAGAAGGCAAAGTCCATGGCGTTGTTGTCCAAACCAAAATTTTCATGCCGTTTTCAAGTTTAAATAGAATGGTAATAGCATTATCAGTTTTGTCCTGATAGCCGAGATTGACCTCAAAGTTAGACAATGGGGTTTCTGCCGCCCACGAATACGGCAAAACTCTAAAATCTTCATAAATCAAACCTTTTTCATAAAGACGTTTAAAGTTATTGATAACGCTCTCCATAAACGGCAAATCCATGGTTTTATAATCGCGTGAAAAATCAACCCAGCGACCGATTCGTTTGAACATTTCTACCCAAATTCCCGAGTACTTCAACACATCGGAACGGCAAAAATCATTAAACTTTTCAACACCGAATTCTTCAATTTGTTTGCGACCTGAAACACCCAGTTGTTTTTCTGCAGACATTTCAGCCGGCAGACCATGGCAATCCCAGCCCAAACGGCGGTCAACCTTTTTGCCCAACATTGTCTGAAAACGAGCGACCACATCTTTTACATAAGATACCATAATATGTCCGTAGTGCGGTGTTCCGTTGGCAAACGGAGGACCGTCATAAAAAACGAACTCTGCCGCACCATCACGATTGTGCACTGATTTTTCAAATGTTTTGTCTTCGTCCCAAAACTTAAGAACTTCTTTTTCCAACTCGACAAAGTCCGGCTTTGCCTTTACTTCTGGGTAATATTTGGTCATGTTTAACCCCTATGATTACATATATTAAATTGATTGTGATTGTTTGAATTGTAAGAAAATTTTATATAAAGAAAAGCATATCCCCTAAGGGATAATAATCGCAGGTATATATATCAAAAAGTTTTTCATCGGCTTTTCTTCCTTTATGAGCTGGAAACAAATCTAATACAAACAACATTCCAAGTCAAGTTTTTATACTTATAAAATACTACAATTGACTCTGCTATAAAAATGTGATATATTTTGTCTATATCTTATTGGAGGACTTTAATATGCCCATAACAGTTACACAAACCGGAAATACCCAAACTCAAAATCAGAACCGGCAACCGAGTACCGCTAAAAAAATAGTCTCCGGAGTAATTGATGTTGCTGCTACCCTGGCTAAATGGGGCATTGACGGAACATGCTACATTATAAATTGTGGCATAGACTTGAGCAAAGACCTCCTTGGTAGTGCGAAGAACTTAGCTGAAGAGTTTTCCGGTAGCAAAGCGGGGATAAACGTTGGAGAATCCATGCTCAAACATGCCACCAAAGCCGCAAAAACCGGTGTTAATAAAACCGGAGAATTTGCAACATCCGCTGTTGCATACCTCGCAAAAGCTGCAAAAAGTCGTCTTTAATGCAACACGCTGAAGCCTATAAATTTATTGTATCACTCAACGGCAAAGCCGCGATTTTACTGCGCCCGCAAAAAGGCAACCCTCTAAAACCTTACATTTTATACGACGGCAGCGATCACGCTTTTTTATATCGCAACTCTCAAGACGTACTTTTGCTTGATTATCTTAATACGCAAATAATTCCGGTTTTACAAAATGCCGATTCGATAGTAATCATTGAGGCCGATTGGCAAACCAATGAAACCATAAATGATTACCTTGTCCCCATCAAACATCAAGCTTATGTTTAAAATGGAGAAGCCCTAACTCCGCGGAGTAAGGGCTTCTCAGTTCTTTTTAAATAATTTTGAGATGCCGTCTGCCAAAACCTGAAAGCCGTCACTAAACTTCAAAGAATCAACAAGTGCAACATCTACCGAATCTAATAATTCTCCCCTGACCACCTTTATCCAAGCGTCCGTTTTAACAAACAGATACTTCTCAACTCTTGTGTCAAGCGTATCCGTTACAAAAACAATCTCCTGAATCTCCGGTTGATCGGGGATGAATTCTTCTCCGTTTAAAGTAAACAATTTCAAAAATCCATATTCGTCTTTAATGTAGATAAAATCCTGATTATCATACCGCACGATATCAAGCATACTGCATGGACCAACGATACTATCTTCACTAAAAACGACATATTCTTGATAATAGTCATCCTCAACCACAAAGTACGTATCTTTGCAGAGGTAACTACTCTTGTTCACTTCTGGTAACAGTTCCTTCATTGAGGGAAAGAAAATGTCGTACATGCCATCTCTTTGGGCGACAACATATCCATTCTCGAGGACAAACGGTTCTTCAGGATACTTAGCATCGGTTTTGAAGTTAATACTATCACACCTGATGCCGAATAACACTTTGTTGTCTTCCATCTTTTTGGAAAACACCGTACAAATTGCCCCCTTGAGCGGACCAACATCTTTTTCCTCACGCGAATACCTGTCCATGCCAAGTACCGCAAGAAGAATCACTCCAAAAAAAATAATCCTTTTCATAATTATTCAATAATTCTTGTTAAAGTAACATAATATATTCACATCATAATTTTTGCAATAACAATTAGCAAACTTTTTTCAAAAATTATTTTTCAAACAACTCTCCACAAATACACGGCATCGGCACTCCGGTCGTAAAAGGATAACTCAAAGGCAAATGGTTCAAACGTCTAACTGCCCAAAATGCTGCCGCTTGCGCATCTATTGCATCAACATTCCACCCTTTTTCATCAGTCGTTTTAACAACCATCCCCGGCAACCTCTGTCGCAAAAAACGCATTAACGTCGGATTTTTGGCACCACCGCCACAAACATAAACCTCTTTTGGTTGTTCGGGCAAAAATTGCGCCATTGCCGCAACGATTGATTCCGCCACAAAGGCTGTTGCCGTTGCCGCCCCATCTTCCAGGCTTAACCCTTCAAGATGTTCCATTTTTTCATTAAACATTGTTCGATCACAGGCTTTAGGTGGCAATTGACTCAAATATTTATGATGCATCAGACTGGTCAGAATATGTTCATCAATTTTACCCAAAATCGCCAGTCTACCGTTATAATCAACATTCATTCGCCCGTGTTTCATCACCCAATCATTAATCACAGCATTTCCGGGACCAGAAACAAAAGCTATTATTTCTCCATTTGCTCCAAACCACGAAATATGGCTTGTTCCGCCAATATCAATCACCACCAACGGACGCACACATTTTGATGTCAAGGCTTCATAATAAATCGGCGTAAACGGAGCCCCTTGTCCTCCGTTCAAAATATCTGCATTTCTAAAGCCACTTACGGTTTTTATCCCTGTAAGCTCTGTCATCATTTTTCCATCACCTATTTGATGTGTATAATGTTCCATCGGCTTATGACAAATCGTATGTCCGGCAAAACCGATAACATCAATTGATTCATTATGGTCTTCTCTATAACCTTTTACCAACTCGGCACAAAAATTTGTAAAAGCAATTTCAACTTCTCTGATTTGATTAGCCATTTCCGGCGATTCGACAGCCTTATGCCCGTCAATCTTGCGAATTTTTTCTAACAATTCTTCATCAAACGGAGTTATATACGCCGGACCAAAACTTTTTATATCAATTCCATCGGTTACAATTTGCGCCAACCCGATTCCCTCATACGAAGTCGAGCTCATAATACCAAGTGCGCTAACTGTTTTAATACTGTTCATTTTTAACCTCTTGCTCTGATACTATCACACAGCGGTTAAAATTTTTCTAATTTTAAAAGCAGTGTCCCCCCTTATCCGAAGATAAGGGGGGACACACACGGGCTAGTTTAGTTTTTCTTCTAGCTGTTCTCTCGCTCAGAAGATAAGGGGTGATACACACGGGCGAATTTACTTTTTCTTCCAGCTGTTCGCTCGCGCATTAGCCTCCTTAATAAAATTAATGTCGCTCTGAGACAGCTTCGTTCCTAAGAATTTGCCGGTCATATCGTACTTCTTGTACGTATCCCCACACCGAGCAATAGCAAAATCAGGACCGATATAGATTCGACTTGCCAACTCGTCAAGAACATCGACACTCTCATAAGTCAGCAAACCATACAATTTATCTACTCGGTACTCTATAAACATTGAATCAACGTTTATAACAGTTCCACGAACCGGACCGACCTTAGCTCTTTTGGCGGGAAAATAAAGGTAGTCATCTCCCTTACCGGATAACTTATAGTAGCTTAACTCGTCGGGACGGGACACATACTGTACATAACCTTTTTCCTGTATGACTTTTCCATCGACATCATACAATGCCTGTTGGAACTGTTCGCCGGCATAAGTAGCCTTAACTATGCCACCATTGACCTCACAAGATGAGAACAACGGCTCGGTAATGTGCTTCCCGTCTGCCGTCTGGAGTCCCATAAGCTCGACATTATCCACCATAGCACTGTAGGTTGATAAACTTGTGCCATCAAGGGGAGTAATCTTACTCTCATACTTCTCGCACGAAGCGAGCATACACAATGCGGCTACAACCGCCAAAAATAATACTAATTTCTTCATAATAAAAAAAATATTGATTGATTAATAATAACGTTTATTGACCATGACAATATCACACTTTTTAGAAAAAATCAATAGACAAAATCATTTTTTTGCGACAAAAGGAATCATACTATTGAAATTCGCAATTTATATGCTAGTATAAGCCGCATATTTTCAATCAAGGATAAGAATAATGAGTAGCTTTAAATCACAATTTTTCAACATCATGGTCGAACGTGGCTTTTACAACCAATGCACTAATGAGTCCGGATTCGACAGCTATCTGTACGAATGCGAGCAAAAAGGCACGCCGGCCGTCGGCTATCTCGGTTCTGATCCTACCGGCGACAGCTTACACGTCGGGCATATTGTACCTTTGATGATGTTACGCTGGTTCCAAAAATGCGGACATAAGCCGTTGACTTTGGTTGGTGGAGCCACCGCTCGCATCGGGGACCCTTCCGGCAAAGACAAACTTCGTCCTTTTTTGAGTGAAGAAACCTTAAAACACAACGTTGAAGGCTTAAAAAAATCTTTCTCAAAATTTCTAAAATTCGGCAATGGCGCAACAGATGCCGTCATGGTTGACAACTGGGATTGGTTCAAAGACATTAATTACCTTGCTTTTTTGCGTGATATCGGCACCTACTATTCGGTCAACCGCATGCTTACCATGGACAGCGTAAAAGCTCGCCTGGAGCGCGAACAACCCATGTCATTTTTAGAGTTCAACTACATGCTATTGCAAGGTTATGACTTTTGCGAACTATACCAAAAATACGGCTGCCGCGCTCAAATTGCCGGCTCTGATCAATGGGGTAATATTACCTCCGGCACCGAACTCGGACGCCGCAAATACGATGTTGAACTTTTTGGTTTCACCAGCCCGATTATCACCGATTCGGCCGGCAAAAAAATGGGTAAATCAGAAGGCAACGCTGTTTGGATTAATGATGACAAGCTTCCTTCTTACGATTATTTCCAATACTTCCGCAATATCGGCGATAATGAAGTCGGCAAATGCCTGCGCATTTTTACCGATTTGCCGATTGATGAGATCATTCGTCTTGAAGCCTTAAAAGACCAGGAAATCAACGAAGCCAAAAAGATTTTGGCTTTTGAAGCTACAAAAATTTGTCGTGGTGAGGCTGAGGCCGAAGCCGCCCGTACCACCGCCATCAAAACTTTTGAACAAGGCGGATTAGGCGGTGAGCTTCCATCAATCACCAAGTCAGACATCAATGGTTTGAGTGTTCTTGATGCTGTTGTTGAAATTGGCTGGTGTGCCAGCAAAGGCGAAGTCCGCCGCTTGATTAAACAAGGCGGCATCAAAGTCAATGATCAAACCATCAACGACGAAAACTACAGTTTTTCTGCTCAAGACATCAAAGACGGACAAATCAAAATCGCTCAGGGCAAAAAAAAGTTTGGTCTGATAAAGATTAAGCCATGATACCGTCGAAAAAAGCTATTGACAAGGGCAGAAAAAACGATATATTACACCCAAACATAAATGGATAAACATTAGATTAAGAGTATTTAGAAATGGCAAAAGCAGTAAAAGTAAAAATAAAAATGGAAAGCACCGCCGGAACCGGAACCTTCTTCTTGGCTGAAAAAAATCCGAGAACCCATCCGGAAAAGCTTACCTTGAAAAAATATGACAAGAAAACTCGTAAACACGAAGAATTTGTTGAAAAGAAAATGAAGTAATCTTTTCTTGTAATTACATTTCAAACGCTCGAGAATTTCGAGCGTTTTTTTATTTTAATTTATATCATTCCTAAAAAATAACCGTCATCGCTCCAATCAACCTAACAACTCATCTCTCGTTTTCACCAGAAAACATCCATGATCTTCAAATTTTTTCAGATTGCTTGGCGATTCGACAATCCCTACAACTTATACCCTAAAGCCTCAAAGAGTATCTTAAACTCATCATCATGCATTACCAGGGTTCCGTCTTTGTTTTTTACCATATTTCTAAATTCATCAACAGAAATATATTTAACTTCCGCCACTTCCTCTTCCTGAAGTACTATTTTGCTTAAATCCAACGACAATCGAAGCAAATAAATATCATTAAACTCATTATTTATAAACGTCGGACCACATATTTCAGTCGCTTTTATTATCCCGATAAGCTTGAGTTGAGAAGGCAAAACATCAACTCCCAACTCTTCTTTTATTTCTCTGATTGCTCCTTGCAAGGGCTCATCTCCGGCAGTCAAATGTCCAGCACTTGAAATATCCCACATATTAGGATGGCTATCCTTATTCGGACTTCTTCTCTGCATAAGAATTTCATCTTTATCATTTACAATCCATATATGAATAGATTTATGCCAATCTCCATCTCTATGGACTTCTGATCGAGCTTTTATTTTTCCGGTTTTATTACCCTGTTCATCCAAAATATCAAAAAATTCCGCCATCAATCGCTCCTTTTTTTACCCTTATAACAAATAAAAACCGAAAATAAAACAAAAAACCTCCCCATTGGGGAGGTCTTATAAAAAACACTGGAAACTAGAATCCTTCAGTATCCAAACGTTTACGAAGCTGTTTACGAGATCTGCGGATAGCTTCAGCCTGACGGCGAGCTTTTTTTTCACAGTTCTTTTCGTGGCAACGTCTCAGTTTCATTTCACGGAAAATACCTTCACGTTGCATTTTCTTTTTCAAAACTTTCAAAGACTGACCAACATCATTACCGATAACAGTAACTTGAACCACTTAAATCACCTCATTTCAACTTCTAAAAAATTAAACATTGCGTGCTAAATATCACACAAAAAAAACAAATGCAACAATTTTATGCAATAATATTAGGCATAATTTTAGCTTCAACTGTTGCAATTTTCTTTTTCACACCGCTACGCAATGCATTCAGCTGTCTGGCTTTAGTAAAATCGATTGTATTATTACGAGCCACCAAATGCCTGATATCAGAACAAACTCTGCGTTCCTCCAACTTCAATTCACAAAGCTGATGTTGGAGTTTACCTAGATTCTCATTTTTTACCATATTATACTAATCCTAACAACGCTAAAAGCTTATTGACCAAAAGTTATTCTTCTTTTACAAAATTTATATTGAAATGTACCACATTTATGATAATTAATCAACCATAAATTGATATAGGAGTACGACTATGAGTAATATCAAAAGAATCGGTATTTTAACTAGTGGTGGAGATTGTGCCGGTCTTAACGCTGTTATCAGATCTGTTGTAAATGCAGCCTCTCTCAAAGGTTGGGAAATTTACGGCATCAAATTTGGAACTGATGGTCTGACCAAACGTCCATTACAATATGAAATTCTAACTCCTGAAAATTTTTCCAACACCCCGTGGCCACGTTTGAGCGGTTCATATCTCGGCTCATTAAACAGCGGTGTAAAACTCGAGTCGGTGGAAAGCATTTCTAAAACTTTCGGCGAAGGTGCTCGTGAACTCGGGCTTGACGCTTTGGTTGTTGTCGGCGGTGACGGTTCGATGAACATAGTCAGCAATTATTGCCACAAAGCCGGCATAAAAATGGTTGGCATACCAAAAACAATTGATAATGACACCCCAATCACCGATTCTTCTGTCGGATTCGCGACAGCTTGCCAGGTTTGCTGTGAAGCCCTTGACAGTTTGTTGCTTACTGCACGTTCCCACAACCGCGCCATAATCCTTGAAGTTATGGGACGTGATGCCGGACACCTGGCTATGCATGCCGGACTTTCCGGCATGGCTGACATCTGCCTTGTACCTGAAATTCCCTACAAAATCGATTCCATTGTCAAAAAACTAAAGTCCATCAAAAAAAATGGGCGCAATTATGCACTTATTGTAGTTTCCGAAGGCGTAAAACGTGAAGATGGCAAACATGTATCGTCTAACACCAACAAAATTGGCGAAAATGTCTATGGTGGAATTGGACAATATTTAAGCACCGAAATCAACAAACGTTGCCAGGAATTTCAAACCCGAGTAACAACTTTGGGACATATGCAACGCTCAGGTAATCCTTCCGCTGTTGACCGTGTTTTGGCTACCATGTTTGGTGCTCACGCTGTCCAAATGTTAGAGGCTGGCAAAACCAACCGCATGGTTGCATGGAAAAACAATAAAATATGTGATTATGACCTTGATGAAGTTGTTAGAGAGGGGACAACTCTCCTCGACGTTAAAAGTGATTTTGTTAAAGCGGCCCGCCTTACCGGCATGTACGTCGGCGAAGAAGATTAATCATCAAAAAGCCTGATAAAAATCAGGCTTTTTTTAATGCATCCAAAAATCCTTGCAAAATATACGACGCCGCCGATGCATCAAGTATTTTCTTGCGCTTAGCACGCGACATATCCACCTCCTGAATTAAAAAACTTTCCACTGCCGATGACGACAAACGCTCATCCCAAAATGCACAAGGCAGCCCGGTTTCATTAGCCACAAAATCGGCAAACTTTCGTGCTTCTGTAGCTACCTCTCCCTCTTGCCCGTCCATTTGCAACGGCAGACCGAACACCATGCCGCCTACTTCTTTCTCAGCAATTATTTTCTTAATTTTTTCAATATCGGCATGCTTATTTTTACGCTCAATAATTGTATATGAACTGGCAATTGTACATGTTAAATCTGAAACTGCCACTCCCAACCTTTTGGTTCCAAAGTCAAAGCCTATAATTGCTTTTTTAGTCGGCAGTTTCTGTTTAAAATCTAACAAATTCATCAAATAAATTCCCCTCTTGCTAATGAATTTTTAATAATGTTATACTAACTTCTAGATTAAGTAAAATCCTAAATTGTGAAAGTTATAAAAATGAAAAAATTTTCTCTGTTATCTTTGTTATTGCTTATATTTGCAATACCTGCCCGTGCCGAACTCATGATTGATGTTAATGGCGCTATGCGTGACCCTATGCCTATTGCTATTGCCCCAATGGTCGGAAGCAACAGCAGTGCTTCAAACTACGGAGAGCAGATTCGCGAAGTTGTAGTTGCCGATTTGGAAAGATCAGGCCTCTTTCGCATAATTTCAGAAAAAAGCTATATTCAAAAATTCAAATCCATTGATGAAATGCCTGTATTTGCCGACTGGCAAGCCATCAACGCTTTAGCATTGGTTCAAAGTGCCATTACCGAAACCGGTGCCAACAGCCTCAAAATCGAGTTTAGACTTTGGGATGTTTTTGCTGAAGAACAGCTAAAAGGACAGTCCTTCACCACCACCAAAGACAATTGGCGTCGTGTTGCTCACGTCATAGCTGATGCCATTTACGAACAACTTACCGGTGAAAAAGGATATTTTGACACACGTATCGTTTATATTTCCGAAAGCGGTCCGGCCACCCGCCGCATCAAACGTCTTGCCATTATGGATCAAGATGGTGAAAATCACAAATTTTTGACCAATGGTGCGGCTATGGCCTTAACACCTCGTTTTTCACCAAACTTGCAAAAAGTATCTTATCTTTCTTTTGCCGGTGATAAACCTCGTGTTTACATTCTTGACATCGAAAGCGGTAGCCAAAGATTGGTCGGACAATTCAAAGGCATGACTTTTGCTCCGGTATTTTCACCTGACAGCTCAAAATTGTTGCTCAGCTACGCCCAAAACGGTATAACCAACATTTATGAAATGGACTTAAAGAGTGGCAAGAGCAAACAACTCACCACAGGTTCTGCAATCGATACCTCACCAAGTTATTCACCTGACGGTTCAAAGATTGTTTTCAACTCTGACCGTGGCGGAAACCAACAACTTTATGTCATGAATGCCGACGGTAGCGATGTACACCGTATCAGTTACGGCAAGGGGCGTTATGCAACACCGGTATGGTCTCCGCGTGGAGACTATATTGCCTTTACCAAGATGGCAGACGGACAATTCTACATCGGTGTAATGTACCCTGACGGTAGCGGTGAGCGTTTGATTACTAGCGGATATTTAGTAGAAGCTCCTGTCTGGGCACCGAATGGTCGTGTATTAATGTATTTCCGTCAAGACCGTGGCAATGGTCGAAACTCTGCTCCGGTAAAACTGTATTCTATCGACCTTACCGGATACAATGAACGTATGATTGTAACACCGGCAGATGCTTCTGACCCTGCATGGTCGCCGCTTTTACCATAACTAAACACAACAAAGCCCACCGATTGGTGGGCTTTGTTGTAAACAATTAGTGCCTGACATTATGTCTTCTTGCCCTCCGCCCCATTATGTTATATGGTTTAGCGCGTGGACCAATCATAATTCGATCACCATTGTAAGCAAGAATAACAACCGTGTTAAGCTCGCGAGCCAATCTTGAGGCTTCTGCCACTGCACGCCGTACAGCTGCGCCGGCATTGGTCTCAGCTTTAATTTTGTGACCATTACAGGAAAAAGTAATTTCACTAAATTTCATAAAAAATGGTTTTCTTTTCTTAATAATTTTTCGCATAAAAAATAGTCTTAATTTATTAATAGTTACCATTACAAATATGATATATAGTCAAACCACTAAATGTCAATTTTTTTTGCAACAGCCTCAGATAAGCACGAAGTATATAAAGTGATAATAAAAAAACTCTTTAGCGACACAAACATATGTAATCTATCTAAAGAGTTTTTATGAATTAGAAGCCCATAAGGCAACTTCTGATTTCGCAATTTTAGCTCTGGATGAGCTTGTTATATGCGTTTTTATCCTTGGCAAGCCTTAAACTTAGGATTCTTCTTATTAATGATAAAAATGCGACCTTTACGACGAACAATTTTGCAGTCTTTATCGCGATTTTTCTTAGATTTTAAAGAACTAAACAATTTCATAACACATTTCCTTTACACAATATTTGGCTGAAACTTATGATAAAACACAACACTTGTCAACCATATTTTTAGCTTCTCTTAAAGATTATTTGCAAACTAAAATATTTTACCTATAATATGCCCTAATCGAACAGGAAAAATAAAAAATGAATAAAATAATTGCCTTATTTGCACTTTTTTTATTAATCAGTAATCAAGCGCGGGCTCAAAACGGCTCTACTATAGCCTATTTGGATGAAATGCAGGCTCTGGGAACCGTTTCTGGAACAGCTATGGCTTGCGGTTCTCCTAAATATGAAACCTTTGAAATGCTGGCTCGCGCCATTCTTGTTACCAAAGCCATCAGCGACCAAATGCAGGAAAAGGGAATGAGAGCTTTTAACTCTGCAAAAGTAGAAGCATTTGTATCAAAACAAAAGAAAAATCTTATTGATTGCGACGAAATCAACGCCCGTTTTGATAAACAAAAAATTTTTAAGACCACTCTTTATCGTGATGGCACAATCAAAATGTATGACGGTAAGGTTTTTCGCCCACGTCACCCATATGATGCTACAATGCTAAAAGAAGACGAAAATATCAATCGCGAAAACGCTATGACCATATACCAGAACAACAAAAACAAAACTACTTCTGCACCTCGCAAACAAATGGCAACTCAAACAGTTTTACAACCGCAAAATATACCTGCACCTCAACCCACCCAGGCATATTCTGCACAACTGCAACCTCAGCCGACACCAAATATTGAAAAAAGTCGTGTCCGTCACATCAGTAACAAAAATCGTTAATTTTATGGAGCAAAACTTATCATGGCATCGTATCAATACATTTATGTAATGCAAAACCTTACCAAAGTTTTTCCGGGAGGAAAGGAGCTTTTCAAAGGCATAACCTTATCATTTTTTCCCGGAGCAAAAATTGGCGTTCTCGGCGTTAATGGTGCCGGAAAATCAACATTGCTTAAAATTATGGCCGGTGTTGATAAAGAATTTAATGGCGAAGCCTGGCCTGCCGAAGGTGTAAAGGTCGGATATCTTGAACAGGAACCAAAACTTGATCCCTCTAAAAATGTAATTGAAAACATTATGGATGGCCTTGGTGAAACTCGCAATTTGCTCAAAGAGTTTGAGGACGTATCCGCTCGTTTTGCTGAGCCCATGACCGACGACGAAATGAATGCCCTCATCGAAAAACAAGCCGAATTGCAAGAAAAAATTGATGCCTGCAACGGATGGGATTTGGAAAGAAATGTACAAATAGCTATGGATGCCTTGCGTTGTCCTCCTGCCGAAAGCGATGTTACCAAGTTATCCGGCGGTGAAAAACGTCGCGTTGCTCTTTGTCGCTTATTATTACAAAAGCCTGATTTATTACTACTTGATGAGCCAACCAACCACTTAGATGCCGAATCTGTTGCATGGTTGGAAAAACATCTTCAAAATTACAACGGAACCGTTGTCATGGTAACCCACGATCGCTATTTCTTGGACAACGTAACCGGGTGGATTTTAGAGCTTGATCGTGGACAGGGCATACCTTATGAAGGCAACTACTCTTCATGGTTAGAACAAAAGAGAAAGCGTCTCGAACAAGAAGAAAAAGAAGAATCAGCTCGCCAGCGTACTCTCGCCAATGAACTTGAATGGATTAAGAAAAACCCCAAAGCCCGACAAGCAAAATCCAAGGCTCGTATTAACGCTTATGAAGAACTACTACAAGCCTCAACTAAAGATAAAATCACCACCGCAAATATCAATATTCCAATGACCGAACGCCTTGGTGATTTGGTAATTGAAGCCGACCATATTTCCAAAGGTTATGGTAACCGTATGCTGATTGACGACTTGTCATTCAAAATTCCTCGGGGAGCTATTGTTGGTATTATTGGACCGAACGGAGCCGGCAAAACCACCTTGTTCCGCATGATTACCGGACAAGAAAAACCCGATTCCGGTACAATCCGCCTTGGCGATACCGTTGATCTCGGCTATGTTGACCAAAGCCGTGACGAACTTGACCCCAATAAAACCATTTGGGAAGAAATTTCTGACGGACAAGATATGATAAACTTGGGTAAAAAAGAATTTCCTTCTCGTGCTTACGTCGGACAGTTTAATTTCAAAGGTACTGACCAACAGAAAAAAGTCGGACAGCTTTCCGGCGGTGAACGCAACCGCGTGCACTTAGCCAAAATGCTCCGTAAAGGCGCCAACGTAATACTGCTTGATGAGCCTACAAATGATTTGGATGTCGATACTCTGCGTTCGCTTGAAGAAGGCATTATGAACTACCCCGGTTGCGTTCTGGTAACCTCACACGACCGTTGGTTTTTGGATCGCCTCGCTACTCATATTTTGGCATACGAAGGCGACAGCAAAGTCGTTTGGTTTGAAGGCAATTTTGAAGAATATGAAAAAGACAAACGCGCCCGCTTAGGTGATGATGCTTGTAATCCGCATGCTATCAGATACAAACCTTTGGTACGAAAATAACAATTTTCTTGTAAATCTGCCTTATAGGATTATAATAATAGTATAACCTAATTATTGGAGAATCTATATGTATAACAAAATTGTACTTTCGTTGCTTTTGAGTTTTGCATTTGTTTATAACGCTTGCGCACAGTTACCTATTGGCACACCGTTTTTCTCATCAAATGAAAACCCTTGGCAGGAAAAAAAGCCTGAACCTCTCCCCAAAACACCGCTGAAACGTTTTGCAGATGAAATTAACAGCTTTGCAATGAAAAACATTTTTGAAGCTGAACAAGCTTTTTGTTATGAGATTTTCCCTAAAGATGAAGACTATTTGGGTTACATTCTAGACGGTTTTCCGATTCGTGGTTTTTGCGGCACATTATCTGCAGAAGAAATTGATACAATCCGTCGCAATCTTTTTTCTGCTGCTGATTCGGTTGATTTTACATCATCTGAAAACTGTGTTGTGCAACCAAAAATAATGTTCCGTTTTGTTCGCGGTGTCGACCATACTGATGTTTTATTATCCTCACCATGTCATGCCGTAGCCGTATTCTATGGCGACAGAACCAACGCTTATAACTTTCGTCCGGGAGCCAAATATATTGAAGAAACTGTCAAAAACATGAATTCACGCCATCAGGAATTTATTTCTCCGGCTTTGCTCAACCAGACCGCTCCTAATGGCACCATACAAAGTGAAGATCAGCGTAAATTAGTCAAAAAAGACAGCGAACCTATACGCAAATGGCAAACCGAAACTCAGAAAAAAGTCGAGCAACAAGATGAAGAAACAGCTCGGCAAAACAGCGGTTGGAACAAACTTAAAACCAGATTACAATAAAAAAACGGGATTTTTCCCGTTTTTTTACTGATCTCCTATGCGCAATGCTTCAATAAACGCTGATTGCGGAATTTCAACTTTTCCGAACTGGCGCATACGCTGTTTACCTTTTTTCTGCTTATCCAACAATTTGCGTTTACGAGTAATATCACCGCCATAACATTTTGCAGTAACATCCTTTCGCAAAGCCGAAATAGTTTCACGTGCAATCACCCTTCCTCCGATTGCTGCCTGAATAGGAATTTTAAACAAATGCCGCGGAATAAGATCTTTTAATCTTTCACAAATTTGTCGTCCGCGCGATTCGGCTTCCAACCTGTGGCATAAAAATGCCAACGCATCAACCGGCTCTTCATTAATCAAAATCTGCACCTTTACTAAATCTGAAACCTGATTCCCCACTAATTCGTAATCAAAGCTTGCATATCCACTGGTAATTGATTTTAATCTATCATAAAAATCAAACACAATTTCGTTTAGCGGAATACGATAAACCACCATCGCACGCGACCCCACATAAGTCAGTTCTTCTTGTTCACCGCGTCGATCGTTGCAAAGTTTTAAGACCGCTCCCAAATATTCATCAGGTACCAAAATTGTTGCTTTTACCACCGGTTCTTCAATCGAAGACACAGTCGTCAAATCTGGCATATCGGCAGGATTATGTAATGTTATTTGCTGTCCAGAAGTCAAATTGATTTTATACGCTACTGACGGCGCAGTTGTTATTAAATCCAAGTCAAATTCACGTCCTAAACGCTCTTGGATAATTTCCATATGCAACAAGCCTAAAAAACCGCATCTGAAACCCAAACCCAAAGCAGCAGAATTTTCATTTTGATAATCAATACTAGCATCGTTTAGTTTCAATTTTGCCAAAGCATCTTTCAAATTGTCATATTGACTGCTATCCACCGGAAAAATAGAACAGAACACCACCGGCACCGAAGGCTTAAACCCTTGCAAAGGCTCAATACACGGAACTTTGTTGTCGGTAATTGTATCACCGATATGACAATCACTCACACTTTTAATGCTTGCGGTAATAAAACCTATTTCCCCTGGATAAAGCGCCTCAACATCCTGCATCTTGGGCGTAAACACACCGACTTTATCAATTTGATATGTTGCACCGTTTGACATCATACGGATTTGCTGTTTTTTCTTGATTATTCCATCATGAATCCGCACCAGAATAATCACTCCCAAATAGCTGTCATACCAACTGTCAATAAGCAACGCTTTCAGCGGTTGGTCTTCGTTTCCTTTCGGAGCAGGCAGACGTTTTACTATTGCTTCCAACAAATCCTGCACACCCAATCCGGTTTTACCTGAAGTTTCAATCGCATCAGATGCATCAAGCCCGATAACGTCCTCAATTTGTTGGCGTACTTTATCCGGTTCTGCCGACGGCAAATCAATTTTGTTTAGAACCGGTACAATTTCATGATTATTATTTATTGCCAAATACACATTAGCCAACGTCTGCGCCTCAACTCCCTGAGTCGCATCAACTACCAAAACAGAGCCCTCACACGATGCCAACGAGCGACTAACTTCATACGAAAAATCCACATGCCCCGGAGTATCCATCAAATTAAGCTGATAATCTTTTCCATCTTTGGCATGATAGTTCAAACGCACGGTCTGCGCCTTAATTGTAATACCACGCTCACGCTCAATATCCATTGAATCAAGCACTTGCTCCTGCATTTCACGCGAACTCAGACCGCCACAATATTCAATCAATCTGTCGGCAAGCGTAGATTTTCCATGGTCAATATGGGCAATAATTGCAAAATTTCTTATCAAACTTAAATCGCGGGTCATTCTTCATCTTTCATTTCATATTGACTTCAATAAATAAAATAAAAAAAAGCTTTTATCAATATATTATTGATTGTAACAATGAAATATGATAATAATTAAATATATACCCAAAAGAATTGAGGAGAATTATGATGAAAAAAATGATTGATATAGACTTTGGATCTGCGCGCTATGACGAGCTTGTAGAACTACGCTACAAAGTACTTCTCGAACCTTTGGGACTAAAATTTCTGGACAGCTACCGCGAAAAAGAGATTGGTTATATCCACATCGGCTGTATTGAAAGCCTTGATGACAAATTAGTCGGCGGTTTGATGATGATTCCCTTAAACGACAAAGAGATTCGCCTTATGCAGGTTGCCGTTAATACTAAATATCAACGTGAAGGGGTCGGTCATACCATGGTTGCTTATGCCGAAAGACGTGCTAAAAAAGCTGGTTTTTCCAAAATGATTATGCACGCCATGCTTTCGGTTGTCCATTTCTATGAAACTTTAGGCTTTAAGGCTGAAGGCGACATTTTTGAAGAAAACGGCATAACTTTTATCAAAATGGTAAAAAAGATTTAATTTGGAGACCAAATGGCAGTGCTTGATTTTGAATATTACAAACAACAAATGCGCGACTATTTCACGTATATGCAGAATAATAGTCCCGCTCCGGAACTCGATATCAACCAAATTGTCGATGGTCTGCGCGCAAAATTTCCTAAAAAGCCGGATCAGACTGACCGCCTTGCGCTTTGCTATGCTTATTGGTACCGCTCTCAACTGCCGATGCAGCCTGATTATGAAAAAGATTGGCGCAAACAAATAAAATCACTCATCAATACCACTACCGGCAAAAAGGCAAACGACGATTCAAGATTATATTTTATGCTGGTTAGTCTGAGAAGAACCGCCGGAACATCTCAGGCAAAAGAAACCTTTGATTACGCAGATAAAGCCGTAAAAAAAATGACTATAACCATGCAAAACCATCCCAACACAAAAGAAATCATCGGGCAACTTGCATACCCTTCTTATGACGAATTGTTTGACAGGGCTAAACGCCTATCT
>JAEEYV010000058.1 GCA_016288295.1 Alphaproteobacteria bacterium | reverse complement strand
TGCGAAATAGCTGGCACAATTAAATCCAACGGCACAATTTTGGTTCCCTGATGCAACAACTGGAAAAATGAATGCTGAACATCGGTTCCCGCACCGCCAAAAACAATCGGTCCGGTTTCATATTTAATAAACTGGTTATTAACATCAACAAATTTACCATTACTTTCCATATCAAGCTGTTGCAAATATTTTGGTAAAAAGCGTAAATCTTGATCATACGGAATAACACCATACTCTCTATAACCAAAGAAGTTATTATACCAAACGCCTAACAAAGCCAAAATAACCGGAATATTATGTTCAAATTCTGTGTTTCTAAAATGCAAATCCATAGCATTGGCGCCATCAAGCATCTTTTCGAAATTATCCATTCCAATCATCAACGCAATCGACAGACCAACCGCCGACCACATTGAATATCTGCCACCGACAAAATCCCAAAATTCGAACATATTATCAGTATTAATACCAAATTTAGCAACTTCCTGTGCATTGGTTGATACCGCTACAAAATGTTTAGCCACGGCAGGCTCGCCCAAAGCATCAACCAACCATTTACGGCACGTTTTGGCATTGGTCAAAGTCTCAATCGTTGTAAACGTCTTTGAAACCACAACAAAAAGCGTAGTTTCCGGATCAACTTCCGACAACACATCTTCACAGGCCGAACCATCAATATTCGATATAAAATAACACTTCATATCCTTGGCCCAATATTCTTTCAGTGCGGTGGTTGCCATAAATGGTCCCAAATCAGAACCACCTATACCGATATTTACGATATTATTCAGTTTTTTACCGGTTGCCCCCTTAAATTTGCCAAATCTTACGGCATCGCAAAACTTCCTCATTTTTACCAATACAGCATTAATCTCCGGCATAACATTTTTACCATCAACAAAAATCGGGGTATTTTGCCGATTACGCAAAGCCACATGTAAAACTGCCCTATTTTCGGTTACATTAATTTTTTCACCATTAAACATTGCGTTTATTTTATCTTTTAATTTAACCTCTTTGGTTAACTTGAGCAGATAGTCAATTGTTTTGTCGTTAATTCTGTTTTTTGAATAATCAAGATAAAGGTTATCCAAATTTACCTTATACTTTTCTGCACGTTTTTTATCTTTGGCAAACAAATCTTTCATTTCATCTTTCTTATGCAAGCGATAATGAACCGCCAGTTTTTTCCATGCCAAAGTTTTATTTATCGCCTTATTCATCATTATTTCCTTTCATATTTCCCATATTGATCATAATCAATTTTTCAGGAGAAAAATATTCTTTTGCCGCACGATTCACCCTATCCAACGTAATTCGTTCAATATACAAATTACGTTTTTGCAAAAAGTCTTTTCCTAATTCTTCTCTTTGCATACTCGCCAAAATAGCCGCCAAAGTCCCTATATCGGCAAAACGCAGATTATAAGAATTAATCAAATAATTTTTAGCTGCAGCCAATTCATTTTTGCTAATCCCTTCATTTCCCATTTTTTGCCATTCATTAGCAAAGATCTCCTTCATACGTGCAAAATTTGCCGGTGTGGTTGAAAAACCGCCAACCAATTGCGGAGCTCTTTTCAACAAAGACATTGACGTATACGCACCATAAGTCAGACCTTCTTTTTCACGTGCGGCCTGATTAACACGTGAATTCAGCCCAGCCCCGCCAAATACATAATTAGCCACATATAAAGGATAAAAATCTCTATCCAATCTCGAAACCGACGGTGCAACTATAGCAGACAACACTTGTGGCAAAGTTTCATCTTCTATGTTGATATTTCTGGCTGAATAATCAATTTCTGGAGAATCAATTTCTAACACCTCACTTTTTTCCGGCAAACCAGCAAAAACATCATCGATTAACGTTTCTGCTTTTTCTTTGGTGATATCTCCGGCAATTCCGATATACAGACTGTTTTTGACAAAATTATCATTTATAAAGGCTCGCAGATCTGATATTTCGATAGTTTTAACGCTTTCAGTCGTTCCCGAAACATTATATGCATACGGATGCATACCAAATATTTCTTTTCTTACGGCTTTACGCAAACGATATTGCGGTTTTTCACGCAAATACTCCAAGTTTCGTAATATTTGCCCCTTAACTCTGACAAAATCTTCAACCTCCATTCTTGATGCAAACAATGTTTCGTGCAACAACTTCGTTGCCAAAGGTAGATTTTCCTTTAATGTCAATAAACTTCCGCTAAAATCATCTTTACCGGCACCATACTCAATGCTTATAGCATATTCTTCAAGTTTTTCCTTAAAGTTATGGCTATTCAGGCTTTCTGTTCCCTCTGTCAGCATAGAAGCCACAAAATTTGCCGTTCCTTTTTTCACATCACGCACCGAACCGCTATTTGCAAAAATAAATTTCATACTAACAATCGGATTGCTTTTTTCTGGCATCAAATAAGCTTTAATTCCGCTTTTAGGAGCTGTAATCTCAATCACTTCTGTTGCAAAAGTCCTGTCTTTAAGCTCTGAATTATCAATTATTTTTTGTGGATCAAACACAAAATAATAACGCCAAACACCAAACAACAACACACCGACAATTAACACCCACAACCACCATCTATGGCGTTTTTTAGCGTAAAGAGGTTTATGACTCATTTTTCTGCTCCTCTAGGTTCAATAACGGCTTCCGCTTGTGCTGATTTTATCATTTCATTAAAAGCATTTTTAACATCGGCCACATCCACTTTTTTGATATTATCGGCATAGTTTTCAATCTCTTCGTCAGCCATTCCGGCAGTAGCTAACATACCGACAATTTGTGCCGCATCATTTGGATTATCCTTCACATAAGCCAAGCCAGATAACATCTGTGTTTTAACTCTTTCCAAACCAGTATCATCAAGCTCACTCATTGCTTTCATAATTGCCTCATCAAGTGATTTTTTAAGTTCATCAACGCTCACACCTTTGGATGGAACTGCACTAAAATCAAAACTTCCGCCCCCTGATGAAGTAAAATTGTAATCTGTTGAAACAACTGTTGCAATTTTGTTTTTAACCACCAAATCAGCATACAGCTTTGACACATCACTATCCCCCAAATACTTTGACAGCACCATATAAGCATAAATTTTGTCTTTTGCCACTGAATATCCCGGGACATGATATTTTTTAACCAACCGCGTCAATTCAACTTTAGGCAGTTTCATCTCAAGGATAGTTTTGCTGTCAACATCAGCATTATAAACCGCTCTATTATTCTCAATTTTAGTTGCTTTTATACTTCCGTAATATTTTGTAGCAAGTTTATAAGCCATATCCGGCTCAATATCTCCGGCAATAACCAAAATTGCGTTATTAGGGGCATAATAGTTATGATAAATATCCATTATATCCTGTCGCGTAAGCGCCAAAATTTCACTTTCACTACCGGTAATCGGACGACTGTATGGATGATTTTGCCAAAAGATACGCTGTAATTCTTCACTAAATTTATACAATGGATTGTTTTCCACCACTTGCTTACGCTCTTGATACACAATTTGTCGCTCTGTTTCAAAGCTATCTTCATCAATTTTCAGATTTTTCATTCTATCGGCTTCCAAAGCCATAGCTAGCTCCAACCTACTAATATCCACCAACTGATGATAAGCTGTTACATCTTGAGCTGTAAAAGCGTTGCTTTCAGCTCCGTTTTTCTCCAAAATACGATTAAACGCCTGCCCTTTAACCTTCTTAGTCCCTCTAAACATTAGATGTTCCAACAGATGAGCTGATCCGCCCTTACCCAGCTTTTCATCTGCCGCTCCAACCTTGTACCACACCATATGTTTTGCAATCGGAGCCTTATGATTGGGCACCACAATAAGACGCATTCCGTTATCAAGCACATATCCTTTTAAGCCGAAAAGCTCCGCCTTAGCTGGCAGAGCAAGTAATATTAATGCTATCAAACAACATGATAATTTAATTATTTTCAAAATATCACCCTCTATTCTTGAGCTTTTTCCATATCCACAACTGGACGACGGTTGTAATTCGGAGGCAAAGTCAATGCCTCTTTTGCACTAACGTTAGAAGCATCAGGCGTCCTTTTCTCCAACCCCAAATCCTTTTTAGTTAGACCGCAAGCGCTGACTAACAACAACGTCAGAGCGACAAAAAACATTTTTTTCATTATTTTTTTTCTCCTTTTTTTTCAAAAAACAGACTATGTATCAGAATTAATGCTGCTCCTACACAAATTGCACTATCAGCAAGATTAAACGCCGGCCAATGATACCCGCTTACATGAAAGTCCAAAAAATCAAACACCGCTCCCAGACGGATACGATCGACCACATTGCCGACAGCTCCGCCAATAACCATTCCCAAAGCAACCTGCATCAACAAAACTTTTTCTTTTCTCAGCCACCATAACAACATTGCCACAATAACCAGAGCCATCACACACAATACTACGGTTCCCCATGAACCGTTACTGCTAAACATTGAAAAACTTACTCCAGTGTTCCACGCATTAACAAAATCAAAAAATGAAGTAATTTTCACATACGGATATGTCGCTAAAATATAATTAAGCACCCAATATTTTGATAACTGGTCAAGTGCAACCACAACCGCAGCGATAATTAAACCGATAAGCATTAGAAACTCCTTTATTTTGTCGCCATTATAAGGCAAAATAGCCCCACACAAAGCATAAAATGCAATCTATGCAATGAAAATTAGAACATTAACAGCTTGGCCAAACCTAAAAAGATGAAATATCCGCCTGAATCGGTACAAGCAATCAAAAATACACCTGAACTTATTGCCGGATCAACTTTTAAGCGATTAAGTGTCAACGGAATTAAAATACCTGCAAGACTAGCCACAACCAAATTACATAACATCGCCAAAGCTATAATATAGCTAATCATAATCTTTTCCGGTACCCAAATATAAACGGCAATACCAATCATAGTCGCAAATAAAAGCCCGTTGCACAAACCAACCATAAACTCTTTACCAATCATCCGCAAAGCATTGCGTGAGTTTAATTCTTTTGTAGCCAATGAACGCACTACCACAGCCAGAGTTTGTTGTCCGGTTGTGCCTCCCATTGAGGCCACAATCGGCATTAACACCGCCAAAACCGACATTTCAGCAATAATATCCTGAAAACCTCCTACCACCGAGGCGGCAATGATTGTTGCAAACAAATTAGTAACTAGCCATATAGAGCGTGATTTAAAGATATCAAACACCGAACGATAAACGTCGCCGCTTTCCGCACCGGCAATACCCATAATATCTTCAGTAGCTTCTTCATGGATAATTTCGATTACATCATCAACATTGATTACACCGATCAGACGCCCTTTTGCATCAACCACCATAGCTGACATCCAGCCATACTCACGGAACATATGGGCTACTTCTTCCTGATCGGTATGCACATCAAGCGGAACAATTTCACCATCCATAATAGCATTAAGCTTTTCCGTTGCTCTAGCACGCAACAGCTTATCCAACGTAATCTCGCCAGTCGGACGCAATGTTTTTTCATCAACCAAAAACACCGTATAGAACTCATCAGGAAGTTCTTCATTGTTTAACAAATATTGTTTGGCCTCTTTCACACTCCAACTGTCCGGCATACTCACAAAATCACGTGACATAATACGTCCAGCAGAATCCTCCGGATAATTGAGTGATGATTGCACCTGATATTGCAGTTCCGGATCCAAGTGCTGAATAATCTGCTCTTGCTCGTCATCATCAAGGTTTTCCAATACCTCAACCGCATCATCTGAATCCAATTCATTAACAATTTTAACAATCTGATTTTCATCCAAACTCTCTAAAACTTGTTCCTGAACGACTTCATTCAATTCCGGAAATACTGCCGGATCAATTTTATCGCCCAATATAGTAATGAGTTTGCGACGGTGATTGATATCCAAAACCTCAATCAATTTTGCCAAATCATATTCATCAAGTCCGGCAACAATCTTTTTAACATGGATATCATCATTTTCATTCAACCCGATAATAATCGAGTTAACAAACTTAGGCCCCAGCCCCAAATAGGTCTGTTGCTCTTTTTTCTTTTGTTTTTTTGAAAAACGGATTGCCTTGCGCCTCATTACGGGAGATTTTTTGTTGGTTTTCTTTGTCATCAGATCCCTCCCTTGGCTAAAATTATATTCTGGAACAATCCTTATAAAATTTGATTGGTGCGGCTGAGAAGACTTGAACTTCCAAGAGCTTAGCTCATAACGACCTCAACGTTACGCGTTTACCAATTTCGCCACAGCCGCAAAACTTTTACTAAAAAGATAGAAGTGATTTAAACCAGTTTAAAAAAATAATCAAGTATTTTTTGAGCTACATTATCATTTTTAGGATTTCATTGTACGAATCGCTGACATCCATAACATCAGATAACTTTCTTTCAGCTCTAACAGTTGCCGACATCATATCGTTGATATCCAAATCGACATTCGTTTCCGAGACAATCGACGTCTTATATTGCGAGCCTTTTGATCCTACTTTAAGCATCGCATTTTGATACATGCAAAAATTGTGTAAAAACTCACCTGACATAACACGCCTTTCTCATTAACTGATTTTGGCATCATCATATCATCATTTCAATTTCTTCTCAATGTAATGGATATTTTTTCCACATTTAAATTATTTGGCCAGACAACTATTACCCTCAAAGCGATAATCGGTAACAATTCCACTCTTTAACGTAAACGTGGTATTGCACCACATTTTTTGTTCATACCCGCCATAAAAATCAGTATATGCACTATTGCCCCAAAAATGAGTTGTCGCACTTGGCGGATTATAATAACTTCGCTCACGCTTATATGTCAAATATTTTGTCTGCTGATTCAATTCATAAAAACTATCAGGCGGTCCCATTCGGCTAATCAACTCCTCCTCATTAAGTCCTCTATAATTGCTAAGCATTTGGGCATATTTTTCCTGCGTAGCACATCCACCTAACACCAAAAATACCAACAATATTATCAACTTTTTCATTTCAATTCTTCCTATTTTTTACGCAGAACGGCAATAAAAAACCCATCTGTTCCTGTTTTTAACGGATTAAAAGCTAAACAATTTTTTTCAGTAAACGGGAACCCCGCACCTATATTACGATTCCACACTTCAGTCATATCTGTCAACTCAAAACCGCCATTACGTTCCAAAAACGCTTCTATTTGTTTTTGATTTTCATCTGCCAATATTGAACAAGTAATATATATAATTTCTCCATTCTTTTTAACCCGATCAGCCGCAATATCCAACAACTTTGCTTGTGCATCTGTTATCACGTTCAACTTTTGCTCGGTTAAACGAAATTTTGCATCAGGACTACGTCGCCATGTTCCGCTTCCCGAACAAGGTGCATCAATAATAAAACGATCATAATCATTGCTGACTTGTTCTGTTGATATTTTAACAATATTTGAAACTTGTAAACGTTTCATTCGAATATCCAAGGCTTCCATTCTCTGCGGTTCAACATCATGAGCCTCAATTTTTCCCTGATTATGCATCAAATACGCAAGTGCCAAACTTTTTCCACCCGCTCCGCAACAATAATCAATAATTTTATGTTCAGGTTTTACATCACATAAAATAGCTGCCAACTGCGAAGCCTCATCTTGTGGCTCAATCAAACCGTCTTGAAAAGCCATGCAATTATTAAGATTTATCCTTGCTTCAGCGCGTATTCCGATTGGAGAAAACGGTGTCGGAACAACGTCAAAGCCTTCATCTCTCATCTTTTGAATAATAGTTTCCCTGCTTCTAGCATTAATTCTAAAATCTGCACTAGCAACAACATTTAGACTTTTAAGCAGAGCCATATCATTTATCTTGTTATACAGCCATTGGGGACATTCTGCTTCAACATCTGAAGGATATGGAATTTCTTCCAAACTGCTCAACCACAATTTTTCATCACCAGTTATTGGTTCCAAACCATACTTTCCCCCAGCAAAAATCTCATCAAGATTCTGCTCTTTTAAATAAACAAGCAAAATCTTTCTAATATCTTGGCTTTGCGCCTCAAATTCCAATCTCCGGCGATGACGAATAACACTCCATACTTCTTCGCCTATAAATTTTCGATCTTTTGAACCGATAAAACGTCTTTCGCGAAAATACATATTCAGAATATTATCAGCCGGTTGTTTGTCGGCAAATATTTCCTCAATTAACTCTGCAACAGCCTGATAACGTGCCGAAATTTGCATCACTACCCCCTAAAGCCGATCGCTACCAAATATTCTTCCGGAGAAGTCTTGCGACTGGCATCCGGCTTAAAGTGAGCAACTTTTGCAAAATTCTTTTTTATCTCTTTCAAAAACTCACCTTCTGCCCCACCTTTAAATACCTTAGCAATAAAAATTCCGCCTTCTGCCAACACATCTTTGGCAAAGTCATACGCCAATTCCACCAAAGCAATTGTCCGCAAATGATCCGTTTGTTGATGACCGGTAGTATTAGCAGCCATATCACTCATCACAATATCTGCCTTGCCGTTTAAGAGTGCTTTCAATTTATCTGCTGCATCATCTGTTGTAAAATCCTGCTGTATAAGCGTCGCTCCATCAATCGGCTCCGTCGGCAAAATGTCCAACCCAACAACCTGCCCCGTACCTTTATTGCGTTGTACGGCAACTTGTGTCCATCCTCCCGGTGCACATCCCAAATCAACAATTGTCTTACCTTTACCTAAAAACTTAAATTTTTCATCCAACTGAATCAGCTTAAACGCGGCACGAGAACGATATCCGACCCTTTGTGCTTCTGCTACATACGGATCATTTAACTGACGCAATAACCATTGATTTGAAGATTTTTTACGATATTTGGAAGTTTTTACTTTTACCGCTAATCCACGCTTGGCCATAATCGAATTTGCCGACTTAGTTTGAGCCATCTCTCAACTCCATTATTATACCATCAACCGCACTTTTCAACGATGCTACAATTTCTTTTGCACCCAAATCATTATATATCTGCGCAAAAATCACACATGCCGCATTAAATATATCAGCTCTTGATTGCCCAATACAAGGATTTTCCAAACGTTGTTTTTCATTCATACAATAAACTTCTTTTATTGCCTTGTCTAACTCTGCTTTTGTTGTTTTAACTCCATCAGCTCTTTGACGTTCATACACAGTCCATCCTTTGGCAATATGCGTCAAACGCAAAGGAACACTTGATGTTGCCACAAAACATACATTATCAATATATTTATCCAACTCTGCATCCACAACAAACTGCTTACTATATTTACTTATTTCACCTGCCAATTTCTGAGCTTTATTCTCATCATAATCATTAAATTCAAATTTTTCTGCACTATTACGGGCACCCCACGGTATAGAAACAGTATGAATAATCTTCGGATTATTTTCTTTTGTTGCCAATGTAATTTCAGTAGATCCGCCCCCTAAATCATAAACAACAACATATTTGACATCATCACTTTTTACATTAGCCATAGCCCCCAACAAATTAAGCCTAGCTTCCTCATAGCCGTCAATAACTTCCAGATCAATATTGGCTTGCTGTTTTACTTTTTTTACAAAATCATCCCCATTGTTTGCCACACGACACGCCGCTGTTGCAACCGCACGGTAAGTATTAACATTATACTCATCCATAAACATTTTAAACATACAAAAACACTCGACCCCGCGATTTATAGCATCTTTCGTAAAACAATTATTTTGCGACAAACCGGCTCCAAGCCTGGTCGGAACAGCATTTTTGAACACCTCATTTCCATTCTTGTCAGCAATCAACAACCGACAAGAATTAGTTCCCAAATCAATGGCTGCCAAACTTGGTTCGTGCATATCCGTTATTCCTTTTGCTACGACGATTATACAAACTATGCCGATGATTTTTCTGCTCACGATTATGCATCATATCGAGCAACATCCCTTCTCTAATTCCCCTATCAGCAACCGTAATCTCTGAAACCGGCCAAAAAGAGCAAATTCCTTCAATAATAGCACAACCGGCAATAGTCAGATCAGCTTTTAACGGCCCAATACAAGGATGTTTTTTACGACCTTCGGTTCCCATACGCCTAATTCTTTTTATTGATTGGTCCAAATCCTGCTTTGTAATTGAAATTCCATCAACCGCCGAGCGATTATAACGTGTGAGATTAAGCTGAATTGCTCCCAATACCGTAACCGTTCCTGAAGTTCCGATGATCTGAATTTCCTGATCACGAATAGCTTCAAAGATATGATGCTTTTCCTCAAAATCCTCCAACAATTTGTGCGTTCGCTCAACAATAGTATCATAAGCCAAATTGGTCATATCTTTATTAGGAAAAGCTTCTGATACCGTAACCACCCCATAAGGCAATGAAACATATCCTTCAATAAAAGTTTTACCTGTATTTGTAACTCTTGCTAAAGAAATTTCGGTAGATCCTCCACCGATATCAAAGACCAATACTCTTTTCAAGTTTCGGTTAAGTAATGGAACACAGCCAACAACCGCTAATCTTGCTTCTTCTTGTGATGATATAATTTCGATATTAAGCCCTGTCTGTTTTTTTACTTCGTTCAAAAAATCCTTACAATTATCAGCTCTGCGACAAGCCGCCGTTGCTACAAAACGATATCTGTATATAGGGGCATATTCGTTTATTACTTCCGAACAAATTTTTAATGCCTTAACTGTCCTTCTGACAGCATCTTTACTCAAACGGTTACCATTAATAATCCCTTCCCCCAGTCGCGTAATACGAGAAAAGGTTTCGACAATACGAAAAGATGTAGGGGTTGGAGTAGCAATAACAAGACGACAAGAATTTGTCCCCAAATCTATTGCGGCATATGTCCGAACATTTTCATCAACTTTTTTATTATATTTCTGCATATTTTATTATCATTCATTCTGCACAAAAACCACCTTTTCTGCATTTTGAACGATTTTCAAATTAAGAGCAAGCATTTTCTATAAAACAAATCTATTCAGGAAAAAGCTCGTCTCTCACAATTTTCCGCAACTCATCAATCTGTACCAGCTCATTATTTTCATTTTTATAATGCCAATACACCCACCCGTTGCAAGCCGGAGCATTTTGCGCCGTTGCTCCCATCTGGTGAATTGAGCCATTACCGAAAGTCGAAACCAACGTTCCATCCGAGCGGATCAAAGCAGTAATATCTCCTTTGGCGTTATACAATTTATCTCCGGCCTTAAGCAATCCGCATTCAATAACGCTACCGAAAGGCACACGCGGCTGACGTTTTTTGGTAGTATACCCGAGGCAGGCTCCGTTACGAACCTTAACAACCTCATCAATACGTTGCTGTGCTCCTTTGACATAAACGCTATCGCGCTCAATTCCGATAAAGTTACGCCCAATTTTTTTAGCCACCGCACCGGTAGTACCCGTTCCAAAAAATGGATCTAAAACCACATCACCGACATTAGAAGAAGCCATCAAAACCCTATATAACAAGGCTTCCGGCTTTTGTGTCGGATGCAATTTTTCACCATTTTTATCTTTCAAACGTTCTTTTCCGGTACACAAAGGCAACTGCCAATCGCTGCGCATTTGCACATCATCATTCATTGCCTTCATAGCTTCATAATTAAAAGTATATTTTGACTTTGGAGATTTTGCCGCCCAAATCAACGTTTCATGTGCATTTGTAAAACGTGTTCCCTTGAAATTCGGCATCGGATTGGTTTTGTTCCAGATAATATCGTTCAAAATCCAAAATCCCAAGTCCTGTAAAATATAACCGACACGAAAGATATTATGATAAGACCCGATTACCCAGATTGTACCGTCTTCTTTCAAAACTCGCCTTGCAGCTTGCATCCATTTACGAGTATAGCTATCATATTCTTTAAGACTATCAAAACTGTCCCAATCTTCATAAACACCGCTGACTGACGAATTATCAGGACGAGTCAAAGCTTCCCCAAGCTGAAGATTATACGGAGGATCAGCAAAAATAACATCCACCGAGTTTTCTTCCATCTCGTTCATTGCTTTGACGCAATCATCATTAATAATTGTATTTAGTATCGTTTTAAGAGGTTTAATCATATCTAGTCATCTCGGTTCAAATTACATTTCTCATGCAACAAAGTATGTCAAAAAGAAGTTACCAAAATATTAACGAAACACTACAAACAATTTAAAATCCACAATCAAATTTTTGAATACACTGATATCAACTTTTATTTTTCATAAACTCTTGAATTGGCTTATAACTTTTTCTGTGCTCCGGTGTAACGCCATATTTTTTCAAGCCATCAATATGCATAGCCGTTCCATATCCTGCATTTTTTTCAAATCCGTAATAGGGATATTTTTTTGCCATTTCTTTCATAAGACGATCTCTATACACTTTTGCAGCAATTGATGCCGCCGCCACCGACATAGACTTAGCATCACCTTTAACAATTGTTTTTACTTGGCATTTAAAATCATTGGGCGTCCTATTGCCATCAACTAACGCCATATCCGGACACATTGGTAATTTTTCGGTTGCCCGCTTCATTGCTAAAAAAGTCGCCTGCAAAATATTAAGTTTATCTATTTCCTGACAACTTGCTTCGCCTATACCGATATACAGTTTTCCCTTTTCTTGTTCTAAAAACAATTCATTATACAACATTTCTCTTTTTTTAGCTGAAAGTTTTTTAGAATCATCCAATCCCTCAAGCAAAATTTTAGATAAGTTTTTATCAACAATTACCACAGCTCCGGCCACTACCGGTCCCGCCCACGGACCACGCCCAGCTTCATCAATTCCGGCAACCATTCCGCTATATTTATTTTCAATTTCAAAATCCGGCATCCATAATCCCCTCTTTTTTTTCTGTTGTACTTTCCTTAAAACAAATGTCAACAAAAAAACTCCGATTTCTCGGAGCTTTTTATAACACAAATGTCTATCAACATTAGTACTTTGCTGGCTCGGTCATATCTTGGCTGTTATAAGTATTTTTAATTACTTCTGAAAAGCGAGAACCTGCATCACTCATATCTGACGCCCCTTTTTCAGTTGTTGATACCATTGATTTAACAGCTTTAATGGTTTTATAATACAAAGCTTCCGGAGTAATATCATATCCCCACCATGCAACAGCACAAATAAGAGCTAACAGCCCGGCCAAACTAAATAACAATTTCATCACTAAATCTCCTCTGTTATCAGATGCAAGTATTGTAAAATAAAAAAATGAATAAAAGTTTAACCGGAAATTTTTTTAATCCGTAGATTATCGTCATAAATGTTTGCAGCCACTTTTATCATTCTATCTGTAATTCCATATTTTATCTTCAACATTTCTTTGGCATTACTTTTACGATCAATAAACATTTGCGCCTTACCGATTATATTTGACATAGCCTGCCCCGAAACAGGAATATTTACCTTTATATATTTATCCAAACACACGAATTTATAACGCTTTGTAAACGGATTATACAGCCTGAAGCTATACAACATTGATCTCATTAACACATATTCTTTACGCCGTTCATCAATTCCTTTAGCAACGGAACTGTATTTTAACAGCCATGGTAATCTTTGAGCCAATTTTTGATAATGTGCATCAAGGCTGTAATATGTCCAATGCTTAAGTTTGGTATTAATCACAAAATCCAGATTACACAACAATTTATCCCGTTCAGCCTCACTTCTTGACGCCAAAAAAGCAAAACATTGTTCTTTACGAGCCAAGCTGTTCCAATCTCTGTCATGCCAATATCGTTCAATACGATCGAGCGTTACCGCCAAATGCGCCGAACGCTCATCTTCAACCAAAAGATAATAAAAATCTGCGGCTTGCAATGCTTTTGCATTTGGTTTCAGGCACCTGTTCTCAATCAAAATTCTGTTTTTCACATGATGATATTCGTGCACCAAAATACTACGATAATCAGCACGTCTGCCCTGTAATTCAACATATTTTTTATACAAGGCCGCATACATGATTTGATTTTTCTTTTCCTTGCAAACCTTTTTTACTACATCTTCAAAAAATTCTTCTTCTGTTTTATTTTTCCAAAACAGAAATTTATTCTGTCCGCCGGAATTTCTCTTTAGTGCTTTATCAATATTTTTGATATAAATCCAATCGTCTGAATTAAACACATAACAATATTCTCCAATTGAAATTTCTGATCCTCTGGCTGTGATTTTTTTATTCTCGCGATCTGCCGGTACAACGTCAACACGATAAGTTACATTATTCCACTTTACAAAATTAGATAATATTGTGCGTTTGATTGAAATTCCGGTTTTTTTAAGTAACTGTGGAATATCTTCATCCTTCAGCACTACCGGATCAGTTAACAATCCTGCCACTTCTCTCGGTGCGGTATAAGCAAAACCATTTTTGAAATTATTAGGATTAACAACTCTTATTTCCAAATCATCTTCCAGCTGTTCCCGCCCTATTTCCATTTCAATAAAAAAGGCCAAATCTTGTGTCGCTTTTAAATCCACAAATTTTGCAAGATTAGCAAAGTTATTTAATATTTCGATATCCAATGAGTTCTGAGAAGCATATTCCCAGTCTGTTTGTTTAGAAAACCTTTTCATTGTAGACCAAGCATTATAACGGCTAAACTCGTCAAACGATATCTTTGCGAGCTTTCCGACTGTCGCCCTATCGACATTTCCCGTTACAACAAAGAAACTGCCAGCTTTTCCGGCAATTACATCCATCTCAGTCCCCTTATTCTTATCTATTGCAATTTAACCAATAAATCCCGAAACCGCAACAATATAATTCTGTATCCACAAGCTTGACAAAAATATTTTTTATGCTATACTTGTGTCCAACAAACATTATTTTATTAATTTTTTAACAAATATTATTATGAGCTACCGATCTATGACCGACAAAGAAAAGGTTCAATTTGCAGCTTCAATTGTACACGAAATGTTGAGCATTGAAAGCAATTGCTTTGATGGCGGCAAGTACGGCGAGTTGCGTAAATACAACTACATTGTCTGCATCGACGACGATCCGACGTCAGCAATTTACGCCGCACGGCTTGCCAAAAAACACAATGAACTCTACGGTTTCATGCCGTTGATCTTGTGTGTGGGTGGGAAAGGCTTAATGAGCCGGTGGACCCACAAGACTTCTGAGGGTAAACACCTGGCTTACGTATGCCATAGGCTTGGTATCCCCGAAGAAGCAACTGTTGTGTTGGACCATGGTACCAACACCGGCGCTAACGTACTCGAAGTTGCCAACTACATCAGCCAACAAGAGGTACCTCCGACGGTGGTTTTCGTCGCCACAAAGAGGCTATCTTTGCGCCTCTGTTTGACCGTATCAAAACAGGCTCCGAAACTTGATGCTCGCTTCTACGTAATCCGAGAGAGTCTCAAAGAAGCCTGCAAATGGTATAACGGAAAGCGTTTGGGTGAAAACCAAATGATGTTCCATGAGCTCGCATCAATCCTGAATCGGTGCGAAGCATATGCCGGCAAATACCAGGATCCGATACCATTTCCGATCGACGAAACTACTAGAAACGCCGCCAATCTTCTGGCCTCCAAGTACAGGCTGAAACTGCCGAACAAGAATCTGCATTCAGTTTGTCAGTTCTTGTACCTTCTGAACGAGATACGGAAGCACAAGAAGGATATGGCACAAGAGTTGGAGAAGGCAATTCAGAACGAACTGCAACAAGAAGAAATCATCATCTGATGACAATTTTAACAAGAAAGAGCGCCTCTCGGCGTTCTTTCTTGTTTTTAAATACTATTTTCCTTCCCTCATATACCTTCGCAAAAAACTTCTTGACTCCCCCCGTATTCTTCAGTCTAAAATACTCCATCAACCAAAGGAGAAGCCCATGAAAAAAACATTAACCCTATTATTGCTTGTTGCTATCTTTTTCCTCGGCGGAAAATATTATATGACAAATTCAAGCAACGATGCTACAAACGACGAACACCCCGCTGACATTGAATCTGCAAGAACGCCCTCCAAATGGGACAAAGTCTTTCCTCAAAGCGACAAGGTAGAAACTCACCGCGTATCTTTCCAAAACCGTTTTGGCATAGTTTTGGTCGGAGATATTTATATTCCTCTCGACCGCAGTACTGAACCAATGCCGGCCATTGCCGTCAGCGGTCCTTTTGGTGCTGTCAAAGAACAAGCATCGGGTCTATACGCCCAAACAATGGCTGAACGCGGTTTTGTAACTGTCGCTTTCGACCCATCATTTACGGGTGAATCCGAGGGTAACGTTCGCAATGTTGCTTCTCCCGACATCAATACCGAAGATTTTAGCGCGGCTGTCGATTTTTTGACCACATTACCTTACGTTGACAGCAACAAAATAGGTATCATAGGTATTTGCGGTTTTGGCGGTTTCGGTCTGAACGCCGCTGCCCAAGATACTCGTATTAAAGCCACCGTTACTTCTACCATGTATGATATGACCCGCGTTACTTCCAAAGGTTATAATGATATAATGTCCGCAGAAGATCTCTATAAATTGCGCGAAGAACTGAACAATCAACGCACTAAAGACGCTATGAGTGGAACTTATGCAGAAGCCGCCGGACTTCCTGATCAATTGAGTGGCAACGAACCTTTATTTATCAAAGAATATTTTGAATATTACAAAACTCCGCGCGGTTTTCATAAACGTTCAATCAACTCTAGCGGACATTGGAACACAACCTCTGCACTATCGCTGATTACCCAACCGATTTTGGCCTATAGTTCTACTATCAAAAACCCGGTTTTGATGATTCATGGTGAAAAAGCCCACAGCCGGTATTTTTCTGAAGATGCATTCAAACAATTAACCGGCAACAACAAAGAGTTATATATTGTTCCTGATGCAAACCATGTAGATTTGTACGACAACTTAGAAAAAATTCCGTTTGATAAAATCGAACAATTCTTCAAAACCAATTTGAAATAAGGAGAACATAATATGTTAAGCAATTTTAGTTATTGTAACCCGACCAAACTTTATTTTGGTGATGATTCACTAAAATATTTAAATGATGAACTTCCCAAATATGGCAAAAATGTTCAACTTATATACGGTGGTGGCTCTATCAAAAAGAATGGAATTTATGATGCCGTAATTCAAATTTTGAAAGCAAATGGCAAAAACATCATTGAAGACAGCGGTGTAATGCCCAACCCCACGGTTGAAAAATTGCATGAAGGTATAAACATCGCGCGTGAAAATAACGTTGATTTACTTCTTGCCGTTGGTGGTGGTTCTTGCTGTGATTATGCTAAAGCTGTCGCTGTTTCAGTATATTGTAATGACGATCCATGGCAAAAATATTTTGTTCGTTTTGAAGAACCTAGTTGCAAAATTGTTCCTGTCGGTTGTGTTTTAACCATGGCCGGAACCGGTTCTGAAATGAATGGCGGTTCGGTTATTACCAACCATCAAGAAAATCGAAAAGTCGGTCATGTTTTCGGTCAAGAAGTGATGCCTAAATTTTCTATTTTAAACCCCAAATTCACCTATTCTCTGCCACTACGACAGGTAGTAGCCGGTATTTACGACATTTTCAATCACATTTGCGAACAATACTTTTCCGGTACTGACGACAATACTAGTGATTATCTAGCTGAGGCATTAATGAAATCTGTAATTCACTCTTCGCTAATTGCCGTTAAAAATCCTGAAGACTACGAAGCTCGTTCTAACATCATGTGGAGTGCAACTTGGGCACTAAATACTTTAATCTCCAAGGGCAAAACCACCGATTGGATGGTGCATATGTTAGGACACGCCGTCGGTGCCTATACCAATGCCACTCACGGCATGACCTTATCTGCAGTATCATTACCTTATTACAGATATATTATGCCCTATGGATTGAGTAAATTCAAAAGATTTGCTACTGAAGTTTGGAACATCAGTTCTACCGACAAGTCCGATCAACAAATTGCTGAAGAAGGCCTAAAAGCTATGGAAAATTGGATGAAAAAACTCGGACTTGCAATGAATATTTCAGAACTCGGTGCAACCAAAGATATGATTGAAGGCATGGCTGAATCAACCGCTATATTAACCGGTGGTTACAAGACATTAACCAAAGACGAAATCATAAAAATTTTAACTGCAAGTCTGTAGGAAAATTGCAATGAAAAAAATATTATCAATTATCACAATAATTTTAACAATCTTATATAACTTTAACGCACAGGCGGAGGAAAATAACATGACCGATAAAAAAATACTAGTTGCTTATTTTAGTGCCACCGGCACAACTGCAAAAGTTGCTGAAAGATTAGCCTCTGCTATTGAGGCCGATTTGTTTGAAATAAAACCTGCACAACCATATACAAATGCTGACCTTGACTGGACCGATAAAAAAAGTCGCAGCTCTATAGAAATGACTGATACTACATCTCGCCCGAACATGGCTTCCAAAATCGATGACATAAGTAAATACAACATTGTTTTTGTCGGCTTTCCTGTTTGGTGGTACCGTGAACCATCAATCATTGATACATTTATCGAAAGCTATGATTTCTCTGGCAAAACCATTATTCCTTTTGCCACCTCCGGCATGAGCGGTATTGGAGATTCCGGCTCAAATATACAAAAACTTGCCCCTCAAGCCAAAGTGCTGACGGGCAATCGTTTTTCCAACGACATCTCGGCCGAAGAACTCAAAGAATGGGCAAAAGAGTTGTTATAACCACTCTTAATACTAACAAAAAAGCCGGAGCTTAACTCCGGCTTTTTGAATTATAACTTATTTTTGCCAAAGTAATTTATACCCATAGCCGTTTTTACATCATCAAGTGTCTGTGCAGCAACCTCACGTGCCTTTTCGCTCCCTACACGCAACATTTCAAAAACTGCGCCCAAATCTTTTTCAAACTCCTGACGGCGCTTAAGCACCGGCTCAAGCTCTGCCTGTAAGATTGCCGTCAAAAACTTCTTAACTTTTCCGTCTCCCAAGCCACCTCGTTCATAATGAGCTTTCATCTCTTGCAAATTGGCATATTCCGGCAAAAACTCTGCAAAATGTTTATCCTCACAAAATGCATCAAGATATATAAACACCGGGTTATTTTTGGTATGACCGGGATCTTCAACTCTCAAATGTGTCGGATCGGTAAACATGTTATGGACTTTTTTCTTTATCTCATCCGGCGTATCCGAAATATATATACAATTTCCGAGTGATTTGCTCATTTTGGCTTGTCCGTCCGTACCCGGCAAACGTGCACATTTACTATTAGTCGGCAAAACCGCCCGAGGCTCAACCAAAACCTCTTTATAAAGGCTGTTAAACGAGCGTACAATTTCTCTCGTTTGCTCAATCATCGGCAACTGGTCTTCTCCCACCGGAACGGTATTGGCCTTAAAAGCCGTAATATCTGCTGCTTGGCTGATCGGATAACAGAAAAATCCCGTCGGAATACTTTGCTTAAATCCCCGCATTTGAATTTCGGTTTTTACCGTAGGATTCCTTTGCAAGCGTGAAACCGTAACCAAATTCATATAATAAAAACTCAATTCGCAAAGCTCGGGGATTTGCGACTGAATAAGAATGGTGGATTTTTCAGGATCAATGCCGCAAGACAAATAATCCAAAGCCACATTAGAAATATTGGTCTTAACCTTATTAACATCATCAGCATTATCGGTCAAAGCCTGCGCATCAGCAATCATAATAAAAATTTTATCAAATTTACCGCTGTTCTGCATCTCTACCCTGTTGTGCAAAGAGCCGACATAATGACCGAGATGGAGTTTTCCTGTAGGACGATCTCCGGTTAAAATAACATTCTGCATAAAAACCTCTTTTATAAAAAACTCCGGCAAGTTTATTATGAAAATTACCGTTTGTCAAGATATACCCCACGATATGGCTTTATCCGCCAACCGTAAAATATGTTTGATTTTCATCACAAATCTTATAAAATCATTTCAACAAATTCTGCGGAGTTCAAAATGTCATATTGTGATTGGGATCATACTTCGGAAGCCAACATCAAATACCATGATTGCGAATGGGGCGTGCCTTTGCATGACGACCGCAAACAGTTTGAGTTTTTGATGATGGAAGTCATGCAATGCGGGCTTAACTGGAATATGATGATTAACAAACGCGACATTTTCCGCCGCTGTTTTGATGATTTTGATTATGATAAAATTGCTGCCTACACCGGGAATGATATCAGGCGCATTATGGACACTCTCGGCATGATAAAAAGTCCGCGCAAAATAAAGGCCATAATCGACAATGCCGCTTGTTTTCAAAAAATACGCCGGGAATTCGGTAGTTTTTGTAATTATCTTTGGGCTTATTCGAACAACAAAACCATTCTTTATGACCGCCACAATGACGGTTACATTCCTGTCAGTAACGGACTATCCGATGCCATCAGCAAAGACTTAAAAAAACGCGGTTTTAAATATCTTGGCACAATTACCGTTTATTCCCATCTGCAGGCTTGCGGTATCATCTGCGACCACGACAAAAATTGCCCGCGCTACCGATATATCACCGGCAATTTTCCGACTATTAAAAAACGCCGCTTCAAAGAAAAAGGCATAATTCATTTTACGTCATAATAAAAAATCAGGGATGAACTTTCTTTTTAACAATCGTATAAGCGTAGCTTTCATCAAGCAACTCAAATAGATCTTCATCTTTTATGGTGCCGTCAAGTATAAGAGTAATCCAATTTTTTTTGTTCATATGATACGCCGGATAAAATCCGTCTTTTTTCAGCAGCAACGGAATTTTGTTTTCATCAATCTTAATATTGACCACATCAAAACGACCTTCTTTTTTATCCGCCAGTTTATTGGCGTCAATATTCATAATCAGCGCATACCACTTGTTGCTGGCACTGTTTCTGAACACGCCGTATTCATTATATTTTTTCCATGGAAAATCCGGTTTATCTCCATATCTATTGGCAATAAAATTTACCAACCGATTGGCTTGTTCACTCACAAAATTATTTTCGCTAAAACATGTATTTTTAATTTCCCGCAAAATTTTCTCATATTCGGCACGTACTTTATTTGAATACCCTTCCACGCCGTTTTCAATCCGCAAAGGCAAATACACATCACCACTTGCAACATCAAAAACTTCTCCGTTCACTTTTCCCTGATTATCAACTTTTACAACCGCCTTAAAATCATCTTTCATAAACAGCTTTTCGTATATCCAAAAGCCGTCTGATTTTGCAAATCCGTATTTTTTCAGTTTTTGCAAATTAAATTTTGATTTTCTGAAAATGCGGTCTTCAATCATTGCCGTTACACCAAATAAAATCACTTTCTCAATATTTTTTTAATTTTTTTAATTTATGCTAAATGTAATATACAAAGGATTTGACATGTCAAGTATAAGTTTAACCGAAAAAAGCAACCCTGACACTAAGGATATTGACCTTATGTCAGCCCTCCAGATTGTCAAAGCAATCAACAATGAAGATATGAAAGTCGCACCGGCCATTAAAAAGGTATTACCGCAAATCGCCGATGCCGTCGAAGCCATTGCTCAAGCTTTTGTCAATGGTGGGCGGCTTGCCTATTTTGGTGCCGGAACATCAGGGCGCATCGGTGTACTTGATGCTTCGGAATGTTGGCCGACTTTCGGTGTTGAACACGGTATGGTTTGCGGTTATATTGCCGGCGGTGATAAAGCCTTGCGCTTTTCTGTAGAAAATGCCGAAGACAGCGCCGAAATGGCTCTTCAAGATCTCAAAAATTTTGCTCCGACAGCAAAAGACATTATTGTCGGTATCTCTGCCAACGGCTCGCCGCGCTACGTCATCACCGTAATGGAACAAGCACAAAAACTTGGCTGCAAGACTATCGCCATAACTTCCAACCCCGATGCTCTTATCAAACAATTTGCTGACATTTTTATCAATCCCATCGTTGGCGAAGAAGTTATTACCGGCTCTTCCCGCATGAAATCAGGTACTGCTCAAAAAATGGTTTTAAATATGCTTTCCACCGGTGCCATGATCCGCATCGGCAAAACCTACCAAAACTATATGATTGATTTGCGAGTTTTGAATGAAAAACTCTATCAACGCGCAGTTCGTTTTGTTTCTGAAATTACCGGTCTCAAAACCAAAGATGCAATTGAATACCTTAAACGCAGCAACAACGACATCAAGCTTGCCTGCGTAATGGCCACAAAAAAATGTGATATAAAACAGGCACAAAAACTCCTAAAACAAGCAAACGGAATTTTACGAAAAGTAATATAATCTATCTTTAAATATAAAATACAGAAAAATCCATGCAGACATTTACCCTACATACTCATAATCATGAACAAAATTTTGACGGACGAAATTCCGCCCGTGAGATGATACAAACTGCACAAGATAAAGGCTTTTCTACTATCGGCGTTACCAACCACCTTATAGTTCACCCCAATATGCCTTCATACACCGCCGATATGCCGATGTTCTTTAATAACTTTGATGAAGCCGAAAAAGTCTATATGCGGCATATTGAAATATTACAAAACCTGAAATCTGACTTCAAAATTGATATCAAAATCGGTTTTGAGGTTGACTTTTTCACATCACCGGACTGGCGAAAACATTTTGAAAAAATGATAAAAAAGTTGCCGGTTGACTATATCATCAGCGGCAGCCATTTCCTGAAAGAAAAGGACGAGAGTTTTATTTGCAATATCTTTCATTTTAAAAATATTGCTTCTTCAATAGATGATGAAACTCTGCATCGTTTAATTATAAACCATTTTGACAACATTATCGCCGCAATAAAAAGCGGATATTTTACCTTTATTGCCCATCTTGATTATTGTACCATTTTCGGATTGGGAGACACCCCCGAATACGATGAATATAAATATAAAATTATTGAGGCTTTGAAACAGACACATACACCTTTTGAAATAAATACCAGTGGTTACGACCGCATCAATCGCCCTCATCCAGCCCCCTGGATGATAGAGCTGCTGGCCGAAAACCATGGATCAGTACCGGTACTCATAAGTGATGATGCCCACTTTGCCGAACACCTCGGTCGACATTTTGATCAGGCCGAAGACTTACTGCAAAAGCTCAATTATACCAACCGTTTTACATTGGATATGCTCAAAAAACCATAACCAAGAACTAAACGTCAGCAATTATTTAATATAAAATTTTTGTTCTTTTTTCAGGCGTTTAAAATGTTCAATATCACGATATTTAAATACTTTGGCCGGATTTCCGCCAACTATTGCGTAAGGTGGTATTTCTCCGTGAACTACGGCACCTCCCTGAATAATTGCCCCTTCGCCTATCTTTGTTCCCGGCAAAATCAGAACTCTGGTTCCTATCCATACAAAATCACTGATTTCAACATCTTTACAAATTCGCGTATTATCATACGGAATCAGCTCTCCTTCATAGTTATGATTTTCGGTAACGATTAAACAATCTCCGGCAATAATCACATATGACCCTATTGTAACTTTTCCTTTTCCTGCAACCTTAACCCCATGCAAACAAACATTATCGCCAATTATCGTACTGCGATTAACCTTACTTGAAGATCATACACGTAAATTTTTTCCTACACGCAATGCCGTTTTTCTTATCTTCCAAATATATATATTGCACCTATTGCCGCACCACATCAAATCTTCTAAACGGTTGCGAACTTGTTTACGATATTTTTTTATCACTAATAAACTCAAGAGTTTGGCTAAAATTTTCATGATTTTTCCTATAAATACCAATATCTCAACAAATACAACAAAAGCCCCGTCTGTCGGGGCTTTGAATGGTGCTCGGGGACGGGATCGAACCGCCGACACGAGGATTTTCAGTCCTCTGCTCTACCAACTGAGCTACCCGAGC
>JAEEYV010000057.1 GCA_016288295.1 Alphaproteobacteria bacterium | reverse complement strand
CAGGATAACACCGGCGATACCGGGCAATGTTAAAGTTGCGCCGATAAGGCTCAAAACGCCGAGCATTAAAAACAGGTTTAAGAATACGGCGACGGTTGTAAATATTCCAAACAAACCGTAAGCGGCAATCATAAACAATACAACGGCAACCAAACCGATAATTGAAGCTGTAACACCGGCTTTTATTGAATCAGATCCTAAACCAGCACCAACAGTTCTTTCCTCTAAAACTTCCAACGGAGCAGGCAAAGCACCAGAACGTAACAACATTGCCAGTTCATTAGCTGATTCAATAGTAAAGTTGCCGGTAATAATTCCCGAACCACCTGTAATTGGCGAATTGATATTAGGTGCCGAAATAACTTCATTATCAAGCACAATAGCCAGTCTCTCGCCAACATTTTTTGAGGTTGCTTCACCGAATTTTTTAGCACCGAAACCGTCAAACTTAAAACTGACAACAGCTTCACCGTCTTGGAAAGCAGCGGCAGCATCGGTCAAGTGTTCACCAGTAACAACAGGTTTACGGCTGATAACATATGTTTCGCCACTTTCACCATTGATCAAGCGAGAGTCACTACCTAATTTTCCTCTGCGAGCATCAGCCGCAGTTGTTCTGCTATCAACCATATTAAATGAAAGCTTTGCGGTTTTTCCTAACAAAGATTTTACATATTCAGGGTTTTGTTCTCCCGGCAATTGTACGGTAATACGATCAGATCCCTGACGTTGAATAGATGGTTCTTTGGTGCCGGCAGCATCAATACGGCGACGAACAATTTCAATTGACTGATCAACGATTTTAAGTTTGAGTTGATTTAATGCTTGTTCATTATAAGCAATCTCAATTATACCTTCATCATTTTCTACCACGCTCAGACCTTCATCCATTTTTCTAAACATAGACATGGCCTTGGTTTTGGCATTTATATTGTCAATTTTAACTTTAACGCTGTCAGCTCCGGCCTTCAAATTCTGATAACGAATTTTGCCTTCGCGCAAGGCTTGACGAGCAGAATCCTCGATTGAAGACATTCTTTCCTTCAAAACATCATCAATTTTAACCTGTAATAGCAAGTTTGAACCACCTTGCAAGTCAAGTCCGAGATTAACCGGCTTCCACCATTTAGGCAGATTGAAACTTCCGCCCAAAAAGTTAGGAAGTGCAAAGAATATTCCTACCAAACAGATGGCAAGAATAATATAAATTCGAGTTCTAGATAGTTTATACATCAAACAATCCTCTTTTATTTCTTTTTATTTTTGGAAACTTTCGGAGCTGTAATGTTTTCATCATCAGCCATTTGACGAACAGTTGCTCTGTATACGGTAACCACGATTCCATCGGCAATTCTAACTTCCAATTTATCGTCAGTTGCTTTTTCTACAACGCCGAGAACCCCGCCACCGGTAATAATCTTATCACCTCGTTTAATTGCATTAAGCATAGCTTCATGCTCGCGGATTTTTTTCTGTTGCGGGCGTATCAGAATAAAGTAAAAAATCAAAAAAATCAGAAGCAATTGCACAATCATACTCATAGTTGAACCTGTTGCGGCAACACCTGCAGTCTGAGCAAATGCATCACTAATAAACATGTTTTTCTCCTTATAAATATAACAACTGGACACGAATATACACCAATATCCGTAGATAACAATATTTAAAAGCTAAATCTTCAACAAAATTTTAGGTTTATTGCAAATACAAAGTTGGATCGACAGGATTCTTTCCGGCTCTGATTTCAAAATGCAACTGCGGAGAGTTAACACCGCCAGTAGTTCCTACAGTGGCAATTTTTTCACCTTTTGCCACTCGTTGCCCTTTTTTAACCAATAATTTTTCGTTATGGGCATAAGCCGTAATCCACCCATCATCATGACGTACAAGTATCAGGTTGCCGAAACCTTTTAGCTCATTGCCGGCATACGCAACTGCTCCTTTATCTGCGGCTTTTACAGCTGTTCCCAAAGGAGCTCGAATATTAATCCCGTCATTGGCCCGTCCTTTGCCGATTGTACCGTAACGTGAGCAAATATTTCCCTTTACCGGCCAAGAAAATTTTGTTTTGCGATATTTTGAAATTTTTGGAACCGGAGTTGTTTTTGGTGCGTTTGTAATGGTTGAAGAACTTACGCTTGCAACCGGTGCAGCACTTGTAACAGTTGTTATCGGGCGATAAGTCGTAGCAGGAGGTGCATTTCTGGCAAATGTCGTCGGACGACTGCTTCTGCCACCGATATTTAGCCTTTGACCTACAATCAGTGTGTATGGTGGCTCAATATCATTATTGGCGGCCAAGGTATTAACATCAACGCCATATCGTCTGGATAAACTGTATAATGTATCTCCTCTTCTTACCACATGATAGTTACTGACCGGAACTCTTAACTTCTGCCCGATTCTCAAAGTATAAGGAGGGCGCAAATGGTTGGCATCAATAAGATCTCGTAATTGCACGTCATATCTTTTTGACAGACTATACAAGGTGTCTCCGCGTCTGACCGTAATTTCATCACTTCCCCACCATGTACCGCATGCGGACAAGCACAAAACCAATATCAATGTCGATAAAATACGCAATTTTTCAACCCCTCATCTACCTTGTTACATAATACGCTTAAGAAACTTAATTTTTTATTTACTCCTAAATAGAACTTGCATTTTAACTTTAAAAAAAGTACATTGCGGACAAACGATAAAATAGGCACGAGTATGGGTGATAAGGCTGAAATAAAACAAATAATCGATGAGAGCGGTGACAAATACAAATATGGATTTGTTACCGACATTGATTCGGATACTGTTCCAAAAGGGCTGTCTGCAGATATCATTCGCCTTATTTCTGCCAAAAAAGGTGAGCCGGAGTGGTTACTTGAGCGCCGCTTAAAAGCGTTTGAATTCTGGCAGACTCTGGAAGAACCGACCTGGGCAAAATTAAAATATGATAAAATTGACTACCAGGATTTATATTACTACTCGGCACCCAAGCAAAAAGCCGCGCCCAAAAGTCTTGCCGAAGTTAATCCCGAACTCTTAAAGACCTACGACAAATTGGGTATTCCCCTTAAGGAACAAGAAATGCTGGCAGGTGTTGTTGCGGTTGATGCGGTTTTTGACAGCGTTTCGGTTGCCACCACTTATCGCGCCAAACTGGCCGAAAAAGGGGTTATTTTCTGCTCAATATCCGAGGCAATTCGTGAGTATCCCGACTTGGTAAAGCAGTATTTGGGTTCTGTCGTGCCTTATACCGATAACTTTTTTGCCTGCCTGAATTCTGCAGTGTTTACCGACGGCTCTTTTGTGTATATTCCGAAAGGTGTTCGTTGTCCGATGGAACTTTCTACCTATTTTAGAATTAATGCCAAAAACACCGGACAATTTGAGCGCACTTTGATTGTTGCCGATGATGACAGTTATGTCTCTTATCTGGAAGGTTGTACCGCTCCTCAGCGCGATGAAAATCAGCTTCATGCCGCAATTGTTGAAATTGTTGTCCTAAACAATGCTGAAGTCAAATATTCAACCGTTCAAAACTGGTATCCCGGCGACAAAGACGGCAAAGGCGGTGTCTATAACTTTGTAACCAAACGTGCGGCCTGCCGCGGCATTAATTCCAAGGTTTCATGGACTCAGGTTGAAACCGGCTCGGCCGTAACTTGGAAATATCCGAGTTGTGTTTTGCAGGGAGATAATTCGGTCGGCGAGTTTTATTCGGTAGCGCTGACTAATAATTATCAGCAGGCTGATACCGGAACTAAAATGATACACATAGGAAAAAACACTTCATCACGCATTATTTCCAAAGGTATTTCTGCCGGATTTTCCAACCAGACATATCGTGGGCTAGTACATATTGCCCCGGGGGCTGTTAATGCCCGCAATTATTCGCAATGCGACAGCCTGCTTATAGGTTCAACCTGCGGTTCACATACGGTTCCGTATGTCGAAAATCGTAGCAAAACTGCACAGCTTGAGCACGAGGCTACAACCTCAAAAATAAGTGATGAACAGCTGTTTTATTGTCGCAGTCGTGGTATTAGTGAAGAAGATGCCGTCAGTTTGATTGTTAGCGGTTTTTGCAAAGAGGTTATGCAGCAATTGCCGATGGAATTTGCAATTGAGGCTGCAAAATTAATTAATATCAGTTTGGAAGGGAGCATCGGATAATGAATACGTTGCTTAAAATTGAAGACTTGTGCGCTCAAGTCGCCGGCAAAGAAATCATTAAAAATTTTAACCTGACCATAAACGAAGGCGAAGTTCATGCCATTATGGGACCGAACGGTGCCGGTAAATCAACTTTATCTTACGTTCTGACCGGCAAACCCGGCTACGAAGTTACATCGGGACATATTTGGTTTAAGGGTAAAGATCTGCTTAAAATGTCGGTCGAGGAGCGTTCTCGCGAAGGCCTTTTTTTGATTATGCAATATCCGGTCGAAATCCCCGGCGTTCCGGTTACCAGTTTTTTGAAACACGCTGTCAATGCCCAAAGACAATATAATGGTGAATCTGAACTTGATACCATGGAATTCATCAAATATTTGCGTGAAGAAGCCAAAAAACTCGGTATTGACAATGAAATGCTCAAACGTCCGGTTAATGTTGGTTTTTCCGGCGGAGAGAAAAAACGCCTTGAGGCTTTGCAAATGACAATCCTAAAACCATCATTGGCAATTTTGGATGAGGCCGATTCGGGACTTGATATTGATGCCATAAAAGTAGTTTCCAATGGTGTTAATGCTTTAAGAAATGAGCATCGTGCGTTATTAATTATCACTCACTACCAAAAACTTCTTACCTATATCAAACCAGACTTTGTACATGTTTTTGCCGATGGTCATATCGTTAAATCCGGCGACCAAAGCCTGTCCGAAGAAATTGAACAAAACGGCTATGCCGCATATACGAGAGAGCAATAATGTCAGAATTGTTGTCAGACATAGCACTGTTTGGTGAAAATATTCCATGGCTTGAGGGTATACGCTCCCGCGGTCGTAATGCTTTTGTTATGCCCACGGCCAAAACCGAAGCGTGGAAATACACCAAATTGCACGTTTTACAGCGTGATGACTTTGTTTATGCTCCGTCAAAGTTTTTGGAAGAGCTGGAGGGCTGTGCCGAAGAAGAATGTGATTGCGGTTGCGAACATCACCATGAGAATGAAGAATGTACCTGCGGCACACATTGTCATTGTGCGCATCGACCGAAATTATATATAGATTTGCCGTTTGATGCTTATCAAATCCATTTCTATAACGGCAAATTTATGCCGTTATATCCGGCGCTTCCCGTCGGTGTCGAAGTTATGACATTAATGCAGGCCGTTGTTGAAGGCGAAGTCCAAAACTATCTCGGCAAATATATTGATTTGCAAAGTTATCCGTTTGCTGCTCTCAATACGGCAATGCTTGAAGAGGGGCTATTTGTCAAAATTGATGCCGGCATCAGCTTAAAAAAGCCGTTAATGTTCATTTATCACACTCAAACCGAGCAACATTTGTTGAGCAATATCCACAACGTTTTTGTTGCCGGCAAAGGGGCAAACATTAGTGTGATTGAATATTATTATCATATCGGAGATAACAAGGATTGTTATTTTAATAATATTGTAAACGAATTTTATCTCTCTCCGCAGGCAAACATAACTCATTACAAATTTCAAAATGAGGCCTTCAAGGCAATTCATATTGCTCTTAATTATGCCCGAGTTCGTGAAAACGCTTTTTATAAGAGTTTTTGTTTGCAAAAAGGTGCAGATTTGGGACGCAACGAAACCAAAATTGATTTGTTGCAGGAACAAGCTAAATCTCAAGTTGATGCCGCTTATATCATGCACGGCTGGGCAACAATAGACACCACAACCGACGTTGCCCACTTATCGCCCCAAACTATATCTGACCAATTGGTCAAAGGTGTTGTCGGCGGTCAGGCAAAAGGCGTTTTTCAGGGCAAAATTAGTATTGTTAAGGATGCACAAGCCACCGAAGGACACCAGTTGCACCGTGCATTATTGCTCTCGGATACTGCCGAAATTGATGTCAAACCGGAGCTGGAAATTTATGCCGATGATGTCAAATGTTCTCATGGTGCCGCTTGCGGTGAAATTGATCAGGATCAGTTATTTTATATGCGCTCCCGTGGCATCGGAGAAGAAGAGGCTAAACAAATTTTGATTGATGCTTATTTGCTTGAAGTCATCAATCGTATTGATAACGAACAAATTAGAGAATGGATTTTATCAAATGTATGATGTAGAAAAAATCCGCCGTGATTTTCCGGCCTTATCATTAACCATTAACGGTCATGCCAATACCTTTTTGGATACGGCCGCTTCTGCGCAAAAACCGCAAGTGGTAATTGATACCATTGTCAAAATGTATACTCAAAGTTATGCCAATGTTCACCGTGGAAGTTATTATTTGTCAGAGATGGCAACAGAGGCTTATGAAAATGCCCGCCGCATTGTTAAAGAGTTTATAAACGCCAAAAGCGAAAATGAAATTGTTTTTACTCGTTCTGCTACCGAGGGGATGAATTTGGTAGCCTCATCATGGGGATTAAACAATTTACATGAAGGCGATGAAGTTTTGCTTTCCGAAGCTGAACACCACGGCAACCTCGTACCTTGGCAAAATGCTTGTGAAAAAAACGGCGCGGTTTTACGTTTTTTCAAAGTAGAAGATGACGGTAGTTTTGATATTGAAAATTTTTATAAGCTCTTAAATCCAAAAGTTAAAATGGTTGCAGTTACCGGAATGTCCAATGTCCTAGGCACCGTATTCCCAATCAAAGAAATTGCACATGCCGCCCATCTTGTCGGGGCTCTGTGTTTGGTTGATGCTTGTCAAAGCATTGTTCATACCCCGACCGATGTGCAAGATATCGGTTGTGATTTTTTGGCCTTTTCGGGGCACAAACTGTACGGTCCGAGTGGTATCGGTTGTCTTTATGGCAGATATGATCTGCTTGCTCAAATGCCTCCTTATCAGTTCGGCGGAGATATGATTGAAAATGTAACCTATGAAAAAACAACTTTCACTACCCCTCCGGCGCGCTTTGAGGCCGGAACTCCGGCGATCGTTCAAGCGGTAGGGCTGGGATCCGCATTGCAATATCTGCAATCAATCGGTATGAAAAATATTGAAGCTCACGAGCATGAATTAATAAAATATACCAATGAACGTCTGAAAGAAATTTCTGCTTTGAAAATAATCGGTACAGCTCCGAACAAAGGCGGTGTTTTTTCTTTTGCTTTGGGAAATATTCACCCTCAAGATGTTGCTTTTATTTTGGACAAGGAAGGTGTTGCCGTACGTACCGGACATCATTGTGCGCAACCGATTGTCAATCGCATGGGCTATACTTCATTGGCGCGCGCTTCTTTCGGGCTTTATACCAGCCATGCGGATATTGATAGATTTGTAGCCGCTTTGCAAAAAGCCGAAACATTTTTTTGATGAGTTGGAATTATGAGTGAAGAACAAAATATTAATGATAATGAAGTCGAATTGCTTAAAGCTTTTGCCGAGCAGGCACCCGTTGAAGAATATAGCATAAAAGAGGGGGCACCGCTTAAACCCGGCACCCCAAAAGCCTCTCGTGAGCAAATAATTGAGGCTCTGCGCACTATTTGCGACCCCGAAATTATGATTAATATTTACGATTTAGGTCTAGTTTATGATATCCGTCAACTTGATAACGGTGATGTCGAAATTGATATGACCTTAACCGCCCCCACTTGTCCGGTTGCGGGTGTTTTGCCGGGGCAGGCTGCTACCGCTGTTGCCGCCTTGGACGGGGTTGGGGTTGCTACCGTCAATCTGGTATGGGAGCCGGCTTGGTCAATCGACCGTTTAAGCGATGAAGCCAAGGCTTTAATAGAGATGTTTTAATTTTATCCACAGCCTCTTAACGACTCGCGAATTTTAACCATCTGTTAACCATTGACACCTATTCTGCAGATATGGGCGAACTGTCTTTATGGAGACTTATCTATGTTTAACAGAAACTTACTATCAATTTTATTGACCACCACATTTATTACCACAACAGTGCGAGCTGAGGATACCGCAATCACAGTTGATATGCTTAATTCAGCAACTGATAATTTTGAATGGAGCGATACATCATCGGCAGATTATCCGAATTCTATGTCTAGCAACGTAAATGCAGATAAAAATTTTTACTATAAATATAACAAACCCGATAATTATGTTACCGTAACCACAGACAGCTCAGTCGGTGATATAATTTCTGATAACAACGCGGTTGATAGTGTCAATCTTGCAAATGATAGTAATCTTTCCAATTCCACACTAACAGGTGATTTTATGTCGAGCCAATTGACTAATATTGGCAATATTGGTGCAATCAACGGCGATTGGGTTGGTGATAATGATAGTGCTTATACCGTTTATAATCATAATGATGGTTCGCAACAGAGCGTTTCTATAGGGGACATTAACGGCAATTTTATCGGAACTTCAGGAATATTTAATATGGTTGCCGATATTTCTGAAAATGACAATAAAGATCGCAGGCATGGCTATAGAGTTAATATTGGTGACATCAACGCTACAATTATAGCAAATAATACCTCGGCATATGGATTTTTACACAATAATTCAGGAACGGTCGGCAATATTACGGCAGAAACAATAATTAATAATGTTGCGTATCAAACTGATGGATCATCATCAAATGGCGGTTTTATCAATAATCAGGGAATAATTGACTTCTACAATGCTGAGCAATATGAATACGGTTCAGATACAATAATAGATAAACCAGAAGTTTACTCAGCAGTTATTGGTAATATTTCAGGAAATATGATCAATAATATAGCTGTAGGTGATTATGCTGGTGGTGGTGCTATTTATAACCACTATGGCAAAATTGGTGATATTAGCGGTGATATGATAAACAATTATGCCGTAGTATCGCTTGATATAATAGACAATATTAACAATATAAATAGCTCCAATACTAATAATGCATCTGGTTCAAACGGTATGGAAACATATCCTGCCGTTACTGGTGGTGCTATTAATAATTTTAATGGCAAAATAGGTGACATTACTAGTAATCACATCAAGGGAAATGTAGCTTATGGATCAACTGCTGCGGGCGGTGCAATTTATAATGAGACCAGTCTTAATGCTAATTATGTAACCTCATCAAATGGAACTGTCGTTTGGAAAAACACAGGCGTATACGCTCAAAAAATGAATATCGTCGGTAGTACTTTTGAAAATAATACTGCGTATTCAACATCTGGTGATGCTGGTGGTGGGGCAATTATGAATGTTTTTGGTATGGGAATTGCTCATGATCCAAATATTGAAGATGGCCAATCTTTGGCTGATTTGAGATCTGAAGGCTATACAGTTCAAGATTACATGCAAATGATCACCGAATTGCAAAGTCAGGCACTACTTGATTTGGAAAACACAAGCTTCCTCAACAACTCAGCCATATCTGCTTCTGGAAATGCATACGGTGGAGCCATATACAGTAGTGGAGATGTAAGAATTTCTGCTACAAATGGATACACTTCTTTGTTCCAAGGCAACAAAGCAAATGGTGAAAGCAATGCTATTTATATGGCTGCTCCTGATATCTACTCTACCTATCCCGGCAATTATACGTATTATTCAAATTTGATCTTATATACTAAGACTAACGGAAAGATACAATTTGATGATACCATTGATGGTAACAATTATAATTTGACCGTGATTGGTGACGATGGTACGGGAGTTGTTGAATTTAATAATACCGTCAACAACGTTCATAACTTTACCTTAGAACAGAATTCATCGGTTCATTTAGGCATTGATTCGGTGGTTTATGCTCAAAATATGAAGGCACTTCCGCAAGGAACGGTCATTTCGCCAAACGCCGGCCTTGTTCCTCCGGTATTAACAATTGATGTTAGCGTAGATAGCGCAAATAACACGGTTAATACTTCTCAAATTTACATCGGGCAGGATATTTACGGTGAATATCAAGTAATTGTTAATGCTCTAAATTCTGATCAGTTGGATGACTATACCAATGCCATAGTCCCATTCTTATTTGCTCCCAACGATGATATGTCAACAGCCTCAAGCTTTAGCATCGCACGTGTTATCGGCAGTCCTTATTTGTGGAAAGCCGGTATCAACGTCGGAGGAGAAACCAGCGGTTCAACATGGTATTTGGATTTGGACGATCCTACTCCCGATCCGGGACCAGATCCTGAACCAGAGCCTGATCCTGAACCAGATCCGGATCCGGAACCAAGACCTGATGTCACACCTGAAGTTATCGCCGGTATTGGACTTCACGAAGCTAGCATTGAACAAACTCGTAGTGTAGTTCATAACGTTCGCTCCAAAGTTGATGTAGAAAGAAAATATTGCTTAAGATGTGGTTTTTATGACTACGGTTGGAGCAATCGCAAACTAAATAACATTTGGGTATTGGCTCAAGGTGACAATGCTGATATTGACAAACCCATCGATATGGAAGCTGAAATCCACGGTATTGAAGCCGGACTAGATTTTCAAGGTGATTTCCACAATACTTTGGGTCTGTTTGCTTCATATCGTAATGGTGATTATAAACTCAGCGGTCGTGGCAGCAAATACAGCTCCAGCATTGGTTCAGATATTGATATCGACAGCTATTTAGGAGGTATTTATTATCGCCACGATAGCCGTACAGGCTGGATTTTTGCTACCTTGTACGGTGGTATCCAAGAGGCTGAGATAACCACCCGCGACCATATTGCTAATTTTGACACTAAAGGTACTCAGCTTGGCGCAAGTCTTGAATTTGGACACATTATCCCGTTGAACAAAGGTCTTACTCTAGATCCGAGTCTAGGTTTGTACTATACTCAAATAGACTTTGATAGTACGCATGATAACGTTGGTAAAGAGTATGATTGGGATGTAATTAAACACCTTGAAGTTGAACTTGGTGCAAAACTCGAACAACAGGTTGCCAATGCTAAAATTTATGTCAAGCCGAGTGTAGTCCAAACATTGACTGAAGATGATAGCGTCGTAATCACGGGTTTATCGCCGATTGATACATATCATGATCAAACATTAGGACGTATTGAAGCTGGATTGCGCCTCGGTCTCACCAGTGCATTGTCTGGCTATGCTTGGGGTAACTATACATTTGGCTCAAGCTATGATGCTGTTTCTTTAGGTGCAGGTCTAAACTACGCTTGGTAGTTTGACATATCACGAAAAAGGCCGCTTGAATATCCGAGCGGCTTTTTTATTTTAAACTAAAAAATAATAGACCTTTGCTAATATTAGTGATAGAAAGAAAAAAACATCAGAGGTAATTATGCAGGCAGATGAACTAATCGAAAACTTTGAGCTCTTAGATAATTGGGAAGATAAATACCGCTATCTAATTGATTTAGGCTCAAAACTTCCCCCACTTGAAGAACATTTTAAAACCGATGAATGGAAAGTCGTAGGTTGCCAATCGCAAGTTTGGCTTGTTCCTGATTTGAATGATAAGGAACATCTGTTTTTTCGTGGAGACAGCGATGCTGCTATAGTCAAGGGATTGATATTTGTCGTCTTAACGATTTTTAACGGACAGTCAAAAAAAGTAGCTAAAGAGATTGTTGTTAACGATATTTTTGCTAAAATGGGTTTAGAAGAACATTTGTCTCCCAGTCGTCGTAATGGACTTAATGCGATGGTTTCCAAAATTAAATTTTATGCGGGGTGTTAATTTATGGATATTCATGAATATCAAGCCAAGCAAATCCTAAAAAACAATGGGATTAATGTCCCTCAAGGGAAAGTTGCCTATACTGCACTTGAGGCCGAAAATGTTGCCCGTAAAATTTCCGCCCGCGGACCTTGGGTTTTAAAAGCTCAAATTCATTCCGGAGCTCGCAACCATGGACATTTTGTTGAACGTAACGCCGGAAAAGGTGGTGGTATTCGCATTGTAAAAACTCTTAAAGATGTCTACAAAAATGCCCAACAAATGCTTGGTTCCACATTGGTAACTTCGCAAAACAAACCTAACGGTAAAATTGTCGGGCGAATTTATGTTGAGTCCTATGTCAAAGTTGAACATACATTTTATCTGAGTATGGCCATAGACAGGACATATCCGGCAATTACGATTCTTGCTGCCAACACAGAAACTGATGATATTGCGGCAATACTTGCTAATTCTCAAGAAAAAATAATCAGAGTTCCGCTTAATCTGAAAGGCCCAACCAAAAAACACAGCACTCAAATAGCTTCGTTCTTAAAACTACATCCTAAAAATTATGATAATTTTCATCACTTTGTTTGTGGTCTGTTTAAGGCTTTTATGAACAGCGAAGCTCTCATGGTTGAAATAAATCCGGCAGGAACCTGTCGAAATGGCGAAATTGTTGCCTTAGATGCCAAGATTACAATTGATAATCGTGCAATTTACCGTCATAAAGATATTGCTTCTTTTCTTGATGAAGATGATATCCCCCCTCGTGTACTTAAGGCTATCCGTAATGGTTTTGAGTATCATGAATATAATGGAAATATCGGTTGCATCGTTAATGGTAGTGGTTTGGCACTTGCTATGGTTGGTCTACTGAAAGGTTCTGCGGCGTGCACTCTCAATATCAAAGGTGGTGTTGATCGAGATAAAGTAGCTGCCGGTATAAAAATTATAGCTACCAATCCCCGAGTTGAAGGCATAGTTATTAATATTTTGGGTGGTTTTGTACGCTGTGATATGATTGCTGATGGTATTATTGATACAGCCTCTGAGGTCGGCATGAATGTACCATTGGTCGTTCGTTTTGAGGGAACCAATCGTGACGAGGCCTGTAATATTCTTGAACAATCAAAATTACCCTTGATTATGGCTGATAACATGGATAATGCCATTGATAAAATTTTGAAATCTGTCGGGGAGAATCAATAATGTCGATATTAGCCAACAGCAAAACCAAAGTTATTATCCAAGGCATTACAGGTACTCAAGCTTCTTTTCATGTAAGCCGATCAATAGATTATGGTACCAACGTGGTGGGAGGGGTTACCCCGGGCAGAGGCGGAACGACACACCTTGGAGTTCCGGTTTTTGATACAGTCAAAGAGGCTGTTGCCCAAACCGGAGCAGATGCATCAGTAATGTTTGTACCAGCACCTGCCGTAAAATCCGCAGTAGCTGAAGCAGTTGAAGCTGGTGTCAAGCTTTTAGTCTGTATCACTGCAGGAGTACCCGTTCATGATATGTTAGCAATTCGCCAAATCTTAAAGGGTTCTCAAACCAAATTGATAGGTCCTAATACACCGGGATTACTTGTTCCTGAAGAAACGAGGCTTGGTATTTACCCTGAAAACATCCATCAACGAGGACGTATCGGTTTAATATCTCGTTCTTCAACCCTCACTTATGAAGCTGCATTAGAAATCAATCGTGCCGGTATGGGGCAGTCAACGGTTGTTGCCATAGGAGATGACATGATTATCGGAATGGATTTTGTTGAGGGATTAAAACTTTTTCATTCTGATAGTGAAACTGATGCAATAGTTATGGTCGGGCAAATTGGCGGAAAATTTGAAGAAGACGCAGCATCATGGTATGCAGCACAATGTTCTAAGAAACCAATAATATGCTACATTGCCGGCAACGATACAACGTTTCGTAATCACGTCGGCTATGCGGGAGATATTATTACTCGTGGTCGCATAACCCTCGCCGGCAAAAAGAAAACAATGTCTCAATCGGGAATGATTGTTGTTAACAACATCAGTCAAATACATGAAGTATTATCATCAATTGCAAAATAATGTTTGGTTCGGTTATTGAAAAAATAGTTGATTTGCTTTTTCCGTATCGATGTCTGAAATGTGGAAAAGTTCTCGATTCGGCAGGATACTTATGTGAAGATTGCGTCGGTGAAATTAATTTTATTAAACCACCATATTGTCGGAAATGCGGTTCTCCACTGCATATTGAAGATAATGACAGCTCAAAATTTTGCAAAACATGTTCCCGAAACAAGAAAAGCTTTTATCGCTTAGCACGTTCGGCAATGGTTTATGATAACAGTGATAAAAACTTAATTATAGCCTTCAAATTTTTTGATAAGACCGAAAATGCCAAACTTCTTGCCGCCATGCTCAAAGTTGCCGGTAAAGATATTTTTGATGCCGGGGTTGATGTTATAATCCCCGTTCCTTTACATTATACTCGCCTAATCAAAAGGCGTTACAATCAATCCGTTTTATTAGCCGACAAATTAAGTCATCTTACTAATATTCCAGTTGATCGATTTTCGTTGATTCGTCATCGAAAAACTCGGCCGCAAGTGGAATTTTCCGGGCGTGAACGTGTAACCAATGTTAAAAATGCTTTTAGTGTTAAGTACCCTGATAAAATACGTAATCACAGGATTGTTTTGGTAGACGACGTAATGACTACAGGATCCACATTAAAAGAATGTGCGACCGCGTTACATAAGGCTGGAGCTAAATCGATTGATATTTTAACCGTAGCTCGTGTTATCGATTAGCGTTTTTCAAAAAAATCTTTGCTGACACCGCATGTCGGACAAACCCAATCTTCAGGTAATTCTTCAAATGGAACATCACCGTCATATATGTAGCCGCATACTGTGCAAACCCATTGTACATCACCATTCATATCTTTTCCCCTTTCTAATAATGAGGAGGAGGAGTTTCCTCGCTCAACGGTTTAACGGTATCTTCTTTTAGTGCCTCAATTAACATCTTATTTTGCCTCATTAGCAAATCGATGCTTTTTCCTTGCTCAATAACGACTGAATTAAGTTCATCAATAATTTTTTCATGATTAGCTAAATTTATTTCAATATCTATCAGCCGTTGTTCTAAAATATTGTCTTCCATTCTTATCAATCTTTTTGTTTTCCCTGTATAATAAAATAATTTCGAGAATTTAATATGTCAATTTTAATCAAAATATTTTTATAAAAAGCAATTTTATTATATTGAAAAAATAAAACGAATGCATACATCAAACAAGTCGATAATTTCGACACGGTTTAACTTTAATTTATATTGCAAAGGAACTAACATGCTAAATGGTACAGTAAAATGGTTTAATAACAAAAAAGGCTACGGCTTTATTAAAACTCCTTCTAACGAAAAAGATATCTTTGTACATATCACGGCAATTCAAAAATCCGGGCTTGATTACATAACTGAAGGTCAGGAAGTTTCATTTGAAATTTTTCCAGATCGAGTAGGGCGACCAGAGGCGCATAATATAAGCATTTTGCAAAATTAATTTTTTCATAGTCCTTTTCACCGAGTGTTTACACACTCGGTGTTTTTTTACTGTTATTGATTGCTAAAAAACGCTTGCGGAAAGCCTTGTTAAACACTACAATCAAAACAATAAAAAGAGGAGTAAATTGATGAAAAACAAAATATTTTTTTGTGTGTTTTCTTTAAGCTTATTGTTTATACGACCAGCTTTATCACAGATGATTGTTACTACTCAACCTACCAATAATCCGGTAGTCGTCCAGACATACACACCCTCAACTCCACAAGTGGTTGTTGTTAAAGAACCAGCACCGGCACAGCAGGTTGTTGTTGTAAAAGAACAAACAACTCCTGATGATATTTATTACTATCCGCAACCTCGTCAGGAACCTATATATTACTACAATCCTAGCGCAACGGCAATAATTGGTACTGCAGCCCTGATTGGTGGTGTAGCTTTAGGCTATCACTATCATCGTCATCATCGTCCGCATTATCGTCCGCATTATCGTCCGCATCACCCACCGTTTCACGGACGTCCGCATCATCGTCATTAACAAAAAAATCCCCATTAACGGGGATTTTTTTATATTTTAATTTGAATTCCTTCTTGATTTATCATCGCAGTTCCTCCAACCGGAATTGTCAGCAACGGAGTACTGTGACCAAAGTCAAGATTTGCAATAACCGGCAAACCTTTTAATTTGGGAGCAAAGCGGTTTATCATAAATTCGAGTTGCTCTTTCATTACTTCTGACTTTTTCTGAAATCTACCGATAAGCACCGCCTTAACATTTACAAAATCAGGTTGTTGGATAATAGCCTGAAAATTCCGTGTGAATTCGGCAATATTGCAATTTTCCGTATCTTCAATAAACAATATGGTATCTTTATCAAAAGCTGGACGGTAAGGCGTTCCTAACAACAAAACAAATGTACATAAATTTCCGCCGATTAGTGTTCCTTCAGCAACTCCGTCCTGCAACTTCCAATACCCGTCATTTTTAATAAATGTTCGATTATTTTGATCCAAAAACCACAAATCATCACTCCATTCTGGCGAAGGACGCAATTGATTTTTCCCATCTTCAATTAACATTTTACGCATATTTTCAATCGTGTATTCAATACCTTTAAGCATTCCTAAACTACTAAAATGTGGCCCTGAAAAAGTAATCACCCCTGTTTTGGCATAAATGGCATCTAACAAAGCTGTTATATCTGAAAAACCGCATAATATTTTAGGATTTTTTGCAATCAAATCATAATTAATATAATCCAATAACTGATTTGAATTATTACCTCCGATAGCCGTAAAAATTGCTTTTACACTTTTATCGGCAAATGCCTGATGTAAATCTTCAATACGATTCTCAACTGATGTTGAACCTCCCATATCCCAATTTTCTTTTGTAGTGTTTTTGCCAAAAGTTACTTTCAAGCCCATAGCCTCAAATCTCTGTTTAGCAAGAGCCAGACATTCATCCGATAAAATCTTAATTCCCGTTGCTGGTGCTATAACTCTGATTTCATCGCCAACTTTCAATTTTTCCGGAACGATTTTTTTCATATTATATTTCTCCACTAAATGTTGCCTAACAATAATATATAGTAATACTCTGTCTTGTCCAGAAATTAAAGTCGACAAAAAACAAACCATATTGACAAAATGTTTTTTATGTAGTACAAATCGGCATATTTTAAAGGGAATCGCATTTTATGAATGATGCAGAGGCAGAAAAAATTTTACATCTTCTATCCGTCAGTCGCTATGATGTGGCGTTTCCTTATGCTATATATGCTAAACTTGAGAGTTATGATCCCTTTGGACCTTTGGCGCCAAAAATACGCGAAGCAATGTTCCGCATCAGAACTCATATTGCTCAACAACTTGAAAAACAATCAAAAAAACTGTTAAATGCGGAAATAGCAGTCAAATTAAGCTCATACCTTGCGATTTTAGATAAATCATCGGCTCACAACAAACTATACAATTTGCGCCGTTCAATTGCTCCCTACTTATCCCGATTCGATTATGAACATGATTTAACGGAAGTTGATGACAGTGTTGATATTAGTGCCAATATTGCAGTTTGGCAGGCAATATCTGAGGAATTTTCTCTTCGCTGTTTTGAAGACAACAAAAAAGTTGCCGGTTTTGAAGAATTTTCAGGTTTTTTTGCAGCATTAGGTCCTAATTATATTGGTGAAATCATTGATTTGGCAAATGTTGAAAGTACTCAAAATCTTTCAAAAAAAACTCCGTCAACAGATCAAGATGATAATCGCCGACGCTATATTAGCGAAATGAATGATGTTTTAGGGCAAATAAGCATTCAATTATGGCACGAATATCAAAAACAAAATCTTATTTATATCGGTAGCACAACATCTGATACTGTTCCGACTGTCAAAAAGCATAAAAGCATCAGCTTCAATAAAAACACATTTTCAAACAAGAATGTTCTAACATCTTCTATTGATACAGTTGTTTGTTCTCGCAGTAGTGACATAGAACTTGTTGCCCAACGCACCCAAATCAAGAGCAAAGCCAAAGATATTTGGAACGGTATTTATGCTTGGGATGATAAACTCACCAAAAAGTATCCTTTATTATACCCGGCGGCAAAATCGATGACTGTAGCTGTCAGTACTGGTATGATTGGCTCAATGGCTTATTCCGGTTATAAGCTCGGCAAAGCAGTAAAGAAAAGTTTTAACAACTATAAGAACGGAGCCGATAAAACAAAATACAGCAATTATTTCCGTTACATAACTGCAAAAGAAAATTTCAATGAAGCAGCAGACATAGGTAGAAGTGCAGCCCTGTTGGCGGTATCTTCCGTCTTTACGGGTTATCTCATAGCCGAAAAAGGTCTGTCTGCGGCTACCGGACTTGCCGGCTATGTTTCAAATAATGGAATCAGCTCATTATCTGCAGGAGGTTTTTCCTCGGCAAACATTTTTGAAAAAATCCAACATTTAGATATTGTTTCCGCAGGAAAATCATTGGTTTCTAACACTCGTATACTGGCATCTTCGGCCATTGGCGGTTTGGCCGGTTTGGCAACAAGCATAAACACCGGTATAGAACAACGCCGAGCAGAAAAGCAACTTGATGCTTTGCTAAAGAAATACGGTGCGGTAACTTTTCCGACTAATGAAAAAATTCGTATTTGGCGTTCAACCAATCCGGCACAATATTATTCAATGGTCATGTTCCTCAACGAGATGAAGCTATCTTCACAGCAAAAACAATCTATTGTACAATTGTGCAATTTAATTGATCAAAAAAGAACAGAAAAACAAAAACGCGGTTGGGGAGCCGGTCTTGGTACAGTGCTTGGTTTGGGCAGTGCCGGCATTTTTGGTGCATTGCATAACGATATGGCAATCAGTAGCGACAAGTCTGCAAGTTTAGTATCCATACATGGCAATCACGCCCCAATCCAAGACCAGCAATCATCAACGGACATTGATGATCTTCCTAAAAAAACATGCCATAGAACATATTACCTTAAAAGTGTAAAACAATTAATACGTAATAATGAAAACCTGACTGTCGGAGAAAAATTGCAACGTCTCGGTTGGCACGAAGGGAGCAAAAATTTTTCGCATTCCATTAACAATGTTTCTGCGGAAGATGTTTCATCTGAAAGAGCTGATAATCACACCGCTTATTACAAAAAATCTGTAAAAAATATAACAACCGACGGATATACCCCGACAGAATATGGAACTTCGTATAAAATTGACAACAATGGAGACATTATCTTTAAGGGTGAACTTCCTGATGAAGAAACAGCTTCAAAAATAGAGGCAGAAGCATTTTCAAAAATCAAACATGACGCAATGACCGGACAATCAATAAGTCAAGGCGAACATGCTTTTCTGAACGATTACGCATATTCCAATGGTATGCCTGATGATGACAGTGATTATACTATGGCCTCAGTAGATTATGACCAACAATCTGATGTTGAGGTCTCTCCGGTTGAGTCATCGCGAAAATCTAATCACATTGATTATGACGATATATATTATAATCCGAGCGAACCGACAATTATATCGGAACCGCTCGCCTATGATCCGCCAGAAAGTGTTTACATAGATGAACAATCATATGAAGTATCTAGCATTAGAAGGATATTTGACGATGATTATTCACAATCATCTTACAAGCCGCAAAACAACGGAGATATTGTATCTTTAGAATCTCGTCGCGATTTAACGATTCATGATGACATATATTACAATCCGGATAACGATACTAATCGTCCTGCTCAGGATGATATGCTTGCATATCACATCAGAAAGTTGCAGTACTATTAGACTCAGGCGGATAATATTTTATTGAAAAATTTTTCTCGGTCTTATAATCTCTGTTCAACTTAACAGAGAGTTTATTGATGAAAATAGGTGTTTTTGATTCCGGATTGGGAGGTTTGGTTATTACCAAATCGTTCATAAATGCTATGCCTGAGTATGACTATTTTTACTATGGCGATTCGGCACATCTTCCCTATGGCGACAAGACCTCCGGTCACATATTAAATTATACGCTCAATGCCATGCGCTATATGATTGCTAATGACTGCAAAATTATAATCATTGCCTGCAACACGGCAACCTCAATAGCCTTGCGCTATATTCAACAGCGTTTTATCCCATCATATGCCCCCGATATTAAAGTTCTTGGTGTGGTGATTCCAACGGTAGAAGTCGCAATTGAGAATAATTCACAACGTGTCGGAGTGATTGCAACTTCGGCAACGATTCGCTCGCATATATATCGCACAGAACTGCACAAAATTGTTTCCACTCTCAATGTTGAAGAGATTGCAGCCCCTGAGCTGGTTCCGGCCATTGAAAACAATAATTTTGTCATTGCTCAAGAATTTGTGCAGGAATACGCTCGTTCATTTACCACTTGCGACAGTCTTATTTTAGGTTGCACTCACTATCCACTTTTGAAAAAAATGTTTTGCGATGCGCTTCCCCAAGTCAGAGTGATTTCACAAGATGAACTCATGTCATCTAAGCTTAAAGATTATTTATTACGACATCCCGAAATTGAGAATAAATTGGGCAAACAAGGTTTACGCAGTTTTCAGGTAAGTTCGCTAAACACACACTCACAAAAGGTCGCTGCCAACCTGTTTTCTGACATTCCTTTGGTAAAAGCATAATCACGCACTTGCAAAGCAACAATTTTTTACCTACATATAAGCATAGACAATTTTTTTAAGGATTTCAAATGACCACAATTTTATGCGTTCGTAAAGGTCCCGAGGTCGTTATTGCCGGAGATGGACAGGCAACTTTGGGCGAAACAGTAATTTTTAAATCCAAATCTGTAAAGGTTCGCCGCATCGGTAATGGTAAAATCATTGCCGGATTTGCCGGTGCAGCCGCTGATGGTATTACTCTAATTGAGCGCCTTGAGGGCAAACTTGAAAAACATGCCTATCAACTCAAACGTGCAGCTGTAGAACTGGCAAAAGACTGGCGCATGGATAAATATCTTCGCCAATTGCAGGCATTTATGATTGTCGCAGATAAAGATGTATCATTGGTTATTTCCGGCACTGGTGAAGTTATGGAACCCGATGACGGTATTATCGGTATCGGCAGCGGTGGCAACTACGCTATGGCCGCCGCCAAAGCTTTAAATGATATTGAGGGATTAACTCCGGAAGATATCGCCCGCAAAGCCATGCAGATTGCCGGCGACATTGATGTTTATACCAACCATAACTTGATTATTGAAAAGGTTTCGCAAAATGACTAGCACAAATTTTAGCCCACGAGAGATTGTTTCCGAACTTGATCGCTACATTATCGGTCAGGAAGATGCCAAAAAGGCCGTTGCTGTTGCTCTGCGTAACCGCTGGCGTCGTATGCAGGTTGAGGAAAATTTACGTGAAGAAATAGTTCCCAAGAATATTTTAATGGTCGGCCCCACCGGTGTTGGTAAAACAGAGATTTCTCGTCGCTTGGCAAAGTTAGCCAAAGCTCCGTTTATCAAGGTAGAAGCAACCAAGTTTACTGAAATCGGCTATGTCGGTCGCGATGTTGAATCAATCATAAGAGATTTATTGGATATTGCTATTGCGCAAAACAAAACCAAAATGCGCAAAGCTGTTGAAGAAAAAGCCGCATTGACCGCAGAAGAACGAATTATTGAAGCATTAGTCGGACTGTCGGCCAGCGACGAAACCAAGGCAAAGTTCCGCCAAATGTTTCGTAACGGCGAACTGGATGAGCGAGAAATTGATATTAGTGTCATCGATTCGCAAGCTAATACCATGCCAACCATGGAAATCCCCGGTATGCCCGGTGCCTCAATGGGCATGATTAGTCTTGGTGATATTTTGGGTAAATCACTGGGTGACAAATATACCACCAAAAAAATGACTGTCGCCGATGCCCGCAAAGTGGTTATGCAGGAAGAATGCGACAAACTGCTTGATAATGATAAAATAATTTCAGAATCAATTAAATCGGTTGAAAATGACGGCATCGTGTTTATTGATGAAATCGACAAGATTTGTGGACATGACGAACGGCGTGGCGGAGATGTCTCCCGCGAGGGCGTGCAACGTGATTTGCTACCACTGATTGAAGGCACAACCGTTTCTACCAAACACGGAATGGTCAAGACCAACCATATTTTGTTTATTTGTTCTGGTGCTTTCCACCTCTCTAAGCCATCTGATTTACTGCCTGAACTTCAGGGGCGATTACCGATAAGAGTAGAGCTGCACGCACTCACCCATAATGATTTTGTTCGGATATTGACTGAGCCGGAAGCAAATCTCATCAAACAATATCGAGCCCTTTTGCAAACCGAGAACTTTGAACTCGAATTTGCACCCGAGGCTATTGACCGCATAGCTGACATTGCCGTGCAGATTAACGAAAATGTTGAAAACATCGGGGCTCGCCGTTTGCATACGGTGCTGGAAATCCTGCTCGAAGATATCAGTTTTACGGCATCGGACCGCAGTGGCGACAAAGTTGTTATTACACCGGAAATGGTTGATGAAAAACTTAATCGCTATACCAAAGTAAGTGATCTATCAAAGTTTATTCTCTGATGCAGCGGTTAGGAATATATATCCATTGGCCTTATTGCAAAAGCAAATGTCCGTATTGCGATTTTTTCAGCCGTGTCCAAAAAAATGTTGACCAAAAAGAAATAATCAAAGGCTATCTTGCGGATTTAGAATATTATCGTAGCCTGAATGATGATTATAAAGTTGAGAGCATTTTCTTCGGCGGCGGTACTCCGTCGCTGATTGAACCGCGGTATATTGCAGCAATCATCAATCAAATAACCTCGCTTTGGTCTTGTTCCGACAGTCTTGAAATCTCACTCGAGGCCAACCCCAATACCAATCACAACAACTTATTTTCCGACCTTAAATCCGCAGGCATAAATCGGCTTTCTCTGGGGGTTCAAGCCCTAAACGATGATGATTTAAAGTTTCTCGGACGCACGCACAGTTTATCTGAAGCCCTGTTATCGATTGATTCGGTTTTGCATAATTTTGATAATCACTCCATTGACTTGATTTATGCCCGTCCTGACCAAGACAGACAATCATGGCAAAAAGAGCTTTCAATGGCCTGTTCTTTCGGGGTGAAGCATTTGTCCCTTTATCAACTTACCATTGAAGAAAACACGGTTTTTGCTCGCAAAGGCATAAAATCAGCTGATGATGAAACATCGCGCAATCTTTATTCTATGTCTGAAGAAATCCTTTCCGAGCATGGTTACAGTCGCTACGAGGTTTCTAACTATGCTCAAAGCGGTTTTGAATGCCGACACAATCTCGGTTATTGGCGGGGATATGATTATGTTGGTATTGGCAACGGCGGTATTGGCAGACTTCATATCGGAGGCAAGCTTTACAACACATTTTATCCTCGTCAGCAAGAACTCATAACTCCTAAAGAGCGTGCCGAAGAATTGCTGATTATGGGCCTAAGAGTGCGAGAAGGCATAAATAAATCATGTTTTTCATCACAATGCGGAATTAATTTTGCCAACATTATCAATCTTCAAAAAATGCATCAATTTTGCCAACAAGGTCTGCTGATAAACACCCCTACCAACTTAACAGCAACAGCCTCCGGCAACTTAGTCTTAAATTATCTTATAGAGCAGCTCATAAACTTATAAAAAATTAACCTCTCTGTGCTAGCTTCAAAGCAAGAGGTAGAAATGTTCAAAAAATGGCTACAATCGCTGTCAATTTATGCTGACAAGCGTATGCTTACAATGATAGGTCTTGGTTTTTCGAGCGGTTTTCCGTTGCTTTTGGTATCGGGGACATTGTCGTTGTGGCTCAAAGACAGCGGTTTAAGCTATGCTCTGATAGGAGCCTTTGCTTTGGTCAAAAGCCCGTACAGTTTCAAATGGGCTTGGTCACCGTTGATTGACCGCATACAATTACCCCTGTTTTGCAAACTTGGACGTCGACGCGGATGGGCTTTATTTACACAGATTTTGCTCATGCTGTCAATTTTAGCTCTATCACGCATCACTCCGTCGGTTGACAATTGGCGCTTGGTTGCCTTTTTAGCGATGGTTGTGGTTTTTTGCTCGGCATCGCAAGACATTGTCGTCGATTCGTTTCGTATTGATAGTTTTGAAAACAAAAAACAAGGTGCCGGTTCGGCGGTTTTTGTGCTTGGCTATCGTATCGGTATGATTTTTTCCGGTGCATTTGCCCTAATGTTGGCGGATCATTTGAGTTGGAATGAAGTTTATTCGATTATGTCAATAGGTGCGGTAGTCGGTATTATTACGATACTTTTTTCTAAAGAACCTAAAAAAGACAAATCGTATCATGAACCATCAGCCGAAAAATTGCCTTTTGTTCCTCGTCTTGTACGCTTTTTACGTCGCTCCATCGTTGCTCCGTTTACGGATTTTATGCATCACAATAAATGGTATTTGATATTGATTTTTATCTTATTATTCCGATTGAGTGATGACTACAAAGCTCCGATGGCTAATTTATTTTATGATGATATGGGCTTTACCAAAGCGCAAATCGGCTATGCTTCAAAAATCTACGGAATGCTTGCCACGATTATTGGCGGTCTTATTGGCGGGTTGGTTGTAGGTCGCAAAGGCTTACGTTACAGTCTAATGCTGACCGGAATTTTGCAAGGATTAACCAATCTTGTTTATATAGCGCAGGCCTACGTCGGTAATAATATTTACATGCTCGGTGTTACCATTTGTGCTGATAATCTTGCCGGAGGCATGGCAACTACTGCTCTGGTTGCATATCTGTCTTCTTTATGCAGTGTCGCTTACACGGCAACCCAATATGCTTTATTATCGTCACTAATGAGTATTACTCGCGATGTTGTCGCATCAAGTAGCGGATATGTCGCCGGGCATTTAAGCTGGCCAAGCTTTTTCTTGTTTTCAGCATTACTGGTTGTACCGGCGTTAATACTCCTCTGGTATATGATACGCCACAAACTTATATCCAAATAAAAAAAGCCACTAGCATAAGCAAGTGGCTTTCTAAAATTCATAATTAATTATTACAAATCACCAGCGGCATAACGTTTAGCCATTTCTGACATTGGAATAACCTTAATTTGATCAGCATGCCCGGCAGCACCGAAGGCAATATAGCGAGCTTCACAAACTTTTTGCATCTCTTCAATTGCCGGTTTAAGATACTTGCGCGGATCAAATTCTTTCGGATTTTCATTAAATAATCTGCGGATAGCGCCGGTAATTGCCATACGACAGTCGGTGTCAACATTAACCTTGCGTACCCCGGCCTTAATGCCACGAACAATGTCTTCAACCGGAACCCCGAATGTCTGAGGAATAGCACCGCCGTAAGCATTAATTAAATCTTGCAATTCTTGAGGAACAGAAGAAGAACCATGCATAACCATGTGAGTATTGGGTAATTTTTGATGAATTTTTTCGATTACATCAATTGCCAAAATATCACCGGTCGGCTTGCGGGTAAATTTATAAGCACCATGAGATGTTCCGACAGCAACGGCCAAAGCATCAAGTTTAGTTTCTTCAACAAAGCGTGCCGCTTCATCAGGATCTGTAACCAAACGCTTTTTATCAATAGTTCCTTCTGCTCCGTGTCCGTCTTCTTTATCACCTTTACCGGTTTCCAAAGAGCCGATAACGCCGAGTTCACCCTCAACCGAAGCGCCTACTGCATGGGCGCGAGCAACAACTTCTTTAGTTACACGAACGTTATATTCAAAAGATGACGGAGTTTTGCCATCAGCTTCCAATGATCCGTCCATCATTACGGAAGAATACCCGTTAACAATTGCTGACTGGCAGATATCAACAGATGAGCCGTGGTCTTGGTGTATGCAAATCGGTAGTTCCGGAAACATCTCGATTCCGGCGGCGACCATATGGCGTATCATCGGATCACCGGCAAATTTGCGTGCTCCGGTAGATGTTTGTAAAATAACTGGAGCATTAACCTTACGAGCGGCCTGCAACACAGCAATAACCTGTTCCATATCATTAATATTAAAAGCCGGAACACCATAATTATTTTCAGCAGCATGATCTAATATTTGACGCATAGTAACTAAAGGCATTTTCTTCTCCTCAAAAATTTTTTAACTGTACTGAAGTATATTCAGGCAAGGTTTTTTTGCAAGTTTTTTTATTTTTCTCTGGTATTTTTATAAAAAAGGTGGTATACTTTTGTCGAGAAAGGACAAAAAATGAAAACGAAGAATAAATATTTGTGTGGTGCGCTGGCCGTTGGAGTAACTGGATGCCTGTATTTAAGCCAATGCAGTGAATTCCGCCATAAGGAAACAAACAAAAAACAACCTGAAACGGAAATGATATCTAAACAAGATAGCACATCCGTCGATAGCACAAAAATTAAAGAAGAACAAAAACTAATCGGTTATTCAATGATTGATGCTTTTAGACACGGTGTAACAAAAAGTGTTACCGAATATGTTGAAAAAGTACCATATGATGTCGACACCGTTGATTGTGCCGGTCAAGATAATGAGATTATTCAATACGCATACTATAACGATGATAATGGTCATATTGTTGTTTGTTATATCAGACCTGATACGATATCAATTCCTTGTTTATCAGGTGATGATAAACAGCAAATCGTGAGACTGGCAGACTATTTAAATAGCTTAATGGATAAACGTAAGGCTCACGAAAGTGGACATCAGTCATCATGCCCAAATAAAAATATAGGCAAAAACATTAATGTTTCTGATAAAACGGAACGTTCTATTTTTGAATATAATACTACTGCGGAAGAAACAGCACTTATCTGCTATCACGATGAATTACGCGGACGTTTTTTTGAATTTCTATACACCCGTGAACAATTTAAAGAAAATAACGATTCAATCATCATGGAATTAGAATATCCATGGTATAAAGATGCTTTTGACCGAGGTTATATTAATCCATACAGCTCCGATCCCAAAGATCAACTCAAAGAACAAGTTTTTTGCATGAGAAATGTAAAAAAAGATTTTGAACAAGGAGATATAAATGCTTATGCCGAATATGTTATAGAACGCACCAATGAGCATGCCGCTTTTGATGAAGAAAAAGGCAGTGAATATGTTGAGGCTCTAGACTTTGATCATACATATATATGGGATGGGCAGTTAGTCAATTTGAATTTCTTTACCAACGGAACAATCCCTGATTTCAAACTTCCACCTGAAATAAAATTAGCTGCGGAAGAAAAAGAAGATATTGATGCATACCACAAATATGAAGAGCAAGAAGAACTTCGACGTAAGGCTGAGGCTGAAAACGACTCTATCATCCGAAGCGATACCGCTAGAAATGATACGACAATAACCTCAATCCCTGTATCGTACTATAAAAGTTATTCTCGTTAAGCTATATGTTTAGCCACTTCTTCAACGATATGTTTTGCCGTCAGCTCCAAATGGTTATATAATTCACCTGCCGGAGCTGATGCGCCAAAACTGTCAATACCGATAATTTTACCGTTTTCACCACAGTATTTTTCCCAGCCGAACGGCGAAGCCGCTTCAATAACAACCCTTAATTCATCACCCAAAACTTGCTTACGATATTGCTCCGGTTGTTGATCAAACAACTCTGTACAAGGCATTGATACCACAGCAGTTTCGATTCCTTCTTCACGCAACTTGCTTTGTGCCTCAATTGCGATTGAAACCTCTGATCCGGTTGCAATAATTGTTGCTTGACGTACCCCTTCAGCTTCTGAAATTACATATCCGCCTTTGCTTACCATATTTTCGGTGCATTTTTTTCGCAATGTTGGTAAACCCTGACGAGAGAGAGCCAACAAACTTGGTGTATTTTTGCTTTCAATAGCAATTTGCCATGCCTCAGCCGTTTCCACCACATCACAAGGCCTGAACATTAACACATTAGGCATAGCCCGGTATGATGCTAAATGTTCGATCGGTTGATGTGTAGGTCCGTCTTCACCAACTCCGATTGAGTCATGTGTCAAAACATAAATCACTCTCAGCCCCATTAACGCGGCCAATCTTATCGACGGACGCATATAGTCAGAAAACACAAAAAAGGTACCGCCATAAGGAATAATCCCGTCGTGCAAAGCCATACCGTTCATTATTGCGGCCATTGCATGCTCTCTGATTCCATACATAACATTATTTCCGCTATAATCATCTGCGGTTATATTTTGCATTCCTTTCACAAATGTTAGATTCGATGCTGCCAAGTCTGCAGAACCGCCAACAATTTGCGGTACAGCCGGAACAATTTTTTCCAAACACATTTGGGAAGCTTTTCGTGTTGCAACTTTCAATTGTTCACCAATAGCTTGTCGTTTTAGTTTATTAAGTTCTTTATCCCAATTTTTTGGAAGACGGTTATTAATAATTTCATTAAATTCATTATTCAATGATGCTTCCTTCGACCATTTTTCATATTCGCTCAAGCATCGATTTCCGGCTTCTCGCCAAGCTTTTAGGGCATTTTCCGGCACTTCAAATGGAGCCGAATTCCACCCGCATTGTTTTTTCATCGCTTCCAGTTCTTCAGTCCCCAAAGGTGAACCGTGACAACTTGAAGTTCCGCATTTTGAAGGAGCGCCGAAGCCAATGGTGGTTTTACAAGCAATCAATGTCGGTTTATCAGATTTTTGGGCTTTAATAATAGCCTGAGCAATAGCTTCCTGATCTTG
>JAEEYV010000056.1 GCA_016288295.1 Alphaproteobacteria bacterium | reverse complement strand
CTGCGTTTCGAATGAATGGAGCAGACACCATGCCGGCTATGCATCCAAAGGTGTTCGGTGTGCTCTTGGATGATACACTCCAAAACAACGAGTATTATGCTTTGCATCAACATAAGACTTCTGAGTATATACGTGATGGTACATACCACGGAGAGACCAGTTCTCGTCGATGTTGTATTGAATACCGGCATTCAAACGGTAACCTGTAGAGTGGTCTTTAACTGAACCATAATCAACTCTTCTGATTTTGAAGATGTATTCACCAATACCGGCACCGGCAATCAATTCAACTTTGCCTTCGCAGCCCAACGGCAAATAACCGAGAGCATCTAAACCATAAGCGGTGAAACGGCTATGATAGAACTCTGGCTCACCTTGAACGGGTTCATAGCTGTTCTTTTCACCGCCAGAAAGTTGATAGAAAGCTTCTAAACCGAAGTTGCGAACAAGTTTAGCACCGGCAACCATAGATACAGATTGATAATCATCTTCAACGAAGTTTTCAATGTTACGAGCCCAGTCAAGGGAAGAATAGTTGCCGTCCAAACCGATGTAAGGTTTGATTTCAGCGTTAGCGGCAGTAGCGAATAAAGAAGCTACACCTGCCAATAATAAAGCTTTTTTCATTTACATTTGTCCTTTTATAAAAGTTCATCTTAAAATGTTTGTAGTCATTAATGACATATCACGCATATATAAAATACATTTTATGCCGGTTTGTCAAGCGATATTTGTTTTTGAGCTGTTTATATGTTGATTTTGTGTGTTTTTTATGAAAGAAGAATAAATATTTAAGAGAGTCGGACGTGAAAAAAAAACAGAGACGGAAAAAATTTTAAACAATTTCTTTAACTTTGTGTTCTAAATTCTTAAGAAAAAAGTGTGAGGAATTGAATATGGTTAGTTTTAGTTCAGATGATTTAATTAAAATATTAGGTTCAAAATACGAGGTTGTCCCTGTTTCAATAAATAAAATTATTACCGACAGCAGAAAAGCCGAAAAAGGCGCCTTGTTCGTGGCGATAAGGGGCGAAAAGTTTGACGGACATAACTTTGTTAAAGACGTGTTGAATAATGGCTGTGAGTTGGCAATTGTCGATCATATGGTGACCGATGCTCCGGCGAATCGGCAGATTGTGGTTAAAGATACGGTCGAGGCTTATGGGCAACTCGGGGCTTTTAGGCGGAAACAGTTTAAAGGAAAAGTTATCGGCCTGACCGGAAGTGCCGGAAAGACCACAACTAAAGAAGAAATTAAGTATGCGCTTTCGGCGTTCGGTAAAACATATGCCACGGGCGGAAATCATAATAATCATATCGGGGTGCCACAAAGTTTGCTCGAGATGGATATGGATGCCGAGTATGCGGTGATTGAGATGGGAATGAGTTCTAAAGGCGAGATTTCAAAACTGGTATCATATGTTAAACCCGATATTGCGCTGATTACCAATGTGTATCCGATGCATATAGAGTTTTTTGACAGCTTTGAGGGAATCGCCGAGGCAAAAGCTGAAATTTTTGAAGGATTGCCTAAAGGAGGCATCGCAATTATTAATGAAGATACCAACTTTGCCGATATTTTGGAAAAAAGAGCTCTTGAGCACGAGGCAAAAGTGATGAAATTCGGCAAGAAACATCATTATGACGGTAATTTGGAACTTGAACAAGACGGCGAAATTCAGCGTTATAACGCCTGGGCGGCGTTGGCGGTGGTGAAAGCTTTGGGGCTTGATTGCGATAAGGCGGCAAAGGTATTAAAAGATTTTGGAGCATTGGACGGTCGCGGCAAAAAGCATGTTTTGCCTTTAAAATCGGGCGGAAGCTATACGTTGATTGATGACAGTTATTCCGGACAACCGGAGGCAATGAAAATTGCAATTAAGGCGCTTGATTCTATGCCGTGCCAAGGTCGTAAAATAGCGATCCTGGGCAAAATGGCAGAACTTGGCGACACATCAAAAGAGCAACATATATCGGTAGGCAAACTGTTGGCAAAGTGTGGAATTGACATTGTGGTCGGCGTAAAACCCGAAATGAAAGATATGTTGGCGCAGTTGTCGTCAAATATTGAGCAATATTATTTTGAAGATCGAAATGGACTGGAGGATTTTCTGCAAAATAAATTGTTGCAAAATGGTGATATTTTGCTTATAAAGGGGGCAAGATATTCATCAGAATTATACAAAGTTACCGAAGCATTGTTGAAGGGTGGCAACTAATGAAATGTCCGTTTTGCGGCTGTCTTGACAGTCAGGTGAAAGACTCTCGTTTGAGCGAGGATAATACGTGCATTCGTCGTAGGCGTGAATGTCCGGAATGCGGTTCGCGTTTTACAACATTTGAAAGAGTGCTGTTGCGTGAACTTACGGTAGTTAAAAAAAACGGCGAAAAGGTACGTTTTGACCGTGATAAGCTGTTGCGTTCTATACAGCTGGCAGTACGCAAGCGTCCGATTACACCTGAAAGGGTTGATAAAATAGTCAATTCTATTCAGCGCAGATTGGAAAGTTCGGGGGAGGCGGAAATCCCTTCGTCCGTTATCGGTGAATATGTAATGGAAGCGTTATCAACTCTTGATACGGTGGCTTATATCCGTTTTGCCTCGGTGTATAATGATTTTTGTGAGGCCAGCGACTTTGAGGACTTTGTAAATAAAATTGATGAATTGGCAAAAAATAAAAAAAATACAGGGGAATAATAATGGCTAAATATGTCTCTGAAAAAATTAGAATGAAAAGTTCTGCGCGCCTGGCAGCCGTTCAGGCTACTTATATGATTGCATATAGCCAGCTGCCGGTTGATGAGGTTATCAAAGATTTTGTTAATGGTGAAGTCGGTCGTTATGTGATTGCCGATAAGGATGACGGCGTTGAAGAAGCAGTTGCGGTTGAGCCTATGGATGCCAAATATTTTGAAAATTTGGTGCGCGGTGTTCATCAAGACAAGGAACATCTTGAAAAATCACTTAATTTGTTTTTGACCGGCGGGCGTAGTTTGGAACGTTGCGACGGAACTTTGCAGGCTTTGCTGTTGTGTGCGATGTATGAAATTGCCAATACCAGAGATGTCGATACTAAAGTCATTATCCAGGAATATGTTGATATGGCTTATGCTTTCTTTAGCAAAAACGAGCCGAAAATGGTCAATGCATTGTTGGACCAGATTGCAAAACAAATAAGAGAGTAGAATGGCAAAACTGAAAATTTATGAATATCCGGATCCGATTTTAAAGCAAAAAGCCGAGCGTGTCGCAAAGGTTGATGATAAGTTGCGCAAGTTTTTGGACGATATGCTGGAAACAATGTATGTGGCTGACGGCGTAGGTTTGGCGGCGCCGCAAGTGGGAGTTTCAAAGCGGGTTGTTGTTATTGACGTAAGTCATCCCGATGAAGGAGAAGAACGCGCTCCGAT
>JAEEYV010000055.1 GCA_016288295.1 Alphaproteobacteria bacterium | reverse complement strand
TTTAGACTTGATGAAAAAACCTGATGTCGATTCCATTGAAGGTCTCTCACCGGCCATTTCTATTGAGCAAAAAACCACCTCACACAATCCTCGTTCGACCGTTGGCACCATAACCGAAATTTATGACTATATGCGCCTGCTCTGGGCTCGTGCCGGCACCCCATATTCTCCGGCGACAGGATTACCTATTGAGTCCCAAACAGTCTCCCAGATGGTCGATGCAATTCAAGATTTACCTGAAGGTAGCAAAATTATGCTCTTGGCACCGATTGCCCGTGGTCAGAAAGGTGAATTTAAAAAGGAATTCGAGAGCTTGCAACGTCAAGGTTTTCAGCGCATCAAAATTGATGGCAAAATATACAGCCTTGATGAAATCCCTGCTTTGAACAAAAATCTCAAACATAATATTGAAGTTGTTGTCGACCGTCTGGTAATAAAACCCGACCTTGCCGAACGTATTGCTCAGTCGGTAGAAATTGCGCTCAAACTCAGCGATGGTTTGCTCTATGCTGAAAACACAAGCGATAACAGCCGTAAAACTTTTTCTTCCAAATTTGCTTGCCCGGTTTCCGGCTTTACCATTGAGGAAATTGAGCCGCGATTATTTTCATTTAACAATCCTTTCGGAGCATGTCCTCATTGTGACGGTATCGGCGCCAAATTATATATGGATCCTGACTTAATCGTTCCCAATCACAATTTATCTCTTGCTCAAGGTGCGCTTGCCCCGTGGGATAACAGCAAATCTTCTTTCTACAACCAAACTATCACCTCCCTATGCGATTTTTTGCACATTGACCCTAAAACTCCGTGGAAAGACTTGCCCGAAAAAGCAAAAAAGATAATTTTATACGGTTCCGGCAATGTATGTATTCCTATGTACTATTCCAAATTTTCCACCGACAAACCTTTTGAAGGCGTAATTCCTAACATGGAAAGACGTTTTCTTGATACTGATTCTGCCTGGATCCGTGAAGAATTTTCCAAATATCAATCTGCCGCCACCTGCGAATATTGCGGTGGCAAACGCTTAAGACCAGAAGCACTCGCTATCAAAATTTGTGGTCTTGATATTATGGACGCATCTGAAATGTCAATCAAACAGGCTCTTGATTGGTTTTCGTCGGTTGAAGCACAATTAACTCCTAAAAAAGCTGAAATCGCTCATAAAATTTTGAAAGAAATCACCGAACGCCTAACATTTTTAAATAATGTCGGTCTTGAATACTTAACCCTATCACGCCAGTCAGGATCTTTATCCGGTGGTGAAGCACAACGCATCCGTCTTGCTTCACAAATTGGCTCTGGTTTAACCGGAGTTATGTACGTTTTGGATGAACCGTCAATTGGTCTGCACCAAAGAGATAATGACCGCTTACTGTCCACCCTCTTCCGTCTGCGTGATATTGGTAACACCGTAATTGTTGTAGAACATGATGAAGACGCCATCCGCGCGGCAGATTTTCTTGTAGATATCGGTCCCGGAGCCGGAGAAAACGGCGGAAAAATTATGGCTCAGGGAACTGTCGATGATGTTCTTAAAAACCCCAAAAGCCTTACTGCTCAATATCTTACCGGTCAAAAAGAAATTGCTGTTCCGCTCAAACGTCGCAAAGGCAATGGCAAAACTATCGGCATTAAAGGTGCCCGAACCAACAATCTCAAAAATGTAAATTTAGAAATTCCGCTTGGTACCTTTACGTGCGTTACCGGTGTTTCTGGCGGTGGTAAATCATCCCTTATCCTTGAAACTCTTTATACCGCAATTAACAAAGAGCTCAATGGAAGTCGACAGGCCACCGGCAAATATGACAAATTGACCGGTCTCGAAAACATTGATAAAGTTATTGATATTGATCAATCACCGATCGGTCGTACACCACGTTCCAACCCGGCAACTTATACCGGACTGTTTTCATATATACGCGAATGGTTTGCAGGTCTTCCTGAATCCAAAGCCCGTGGTTATGGTCCTGGACGTTTTTCATTCAATGTCGCCGGCGGACGATGTGAAGCCTGCCAGGGCGACGGCGTAACCAAAATCGAGATGCATTTTTTACCTGATGTCTATGTAGCATGCGACGTTTGTAAAGGTAAACGTTTCAATCGTGAAACACTCGAAGTCAAATACAAAGGACAATCAATTGCCGACGTACTCGATATGACCGTTGATGAAGCATATGCATTTTTTGAAAATATCCCTTCAATCAAAAACCGTCTTGCTTTACTCCAAAAAGTAGGATTGGGATACATTCATCTCGGACAGCCCGCAACTACTCTGTCTGGTGGCGAAGCTCAACGTATTAAACTCTCAAAAGAGCTTTCCAAAAAGGCCACCGGCAAAACCCTGTATATTCTCGATGAACCTACAACCGGCTTGCATTTTGAAGACATCAACAGGTTGCTAAAAGTCCTGCAAACTCTGGTTGATCAAGGCAACACCGTTGTCGTAATTGAGCATAATCTTGATGTTATCAAAGTTGCGGATTACATAATTGATATGGGACCTGAAGGTGGCGATGGCGGTGGAAAAATCATTGCTAAGGGCACTCCAGAACAAGTAGCAAAATCAAAAACCAGCTACACCGCAAAATATTTGCGTCAAAAACTAAAACAGAAATAAACTTGAGTCCATTTCAATTATAGTTAATTCCTAAAATATAATAATAGAAAGGAATTAATATGATATATGGATATATTCGTGTTTCCACTGATCATCAGAACGTTGCAAATCAATTGCATGAGATAAAAAAATTTGCTTTGGCAAATAACCTGCGAATCAATTCATGGATTAGTGAAACAATTTCTTCGCGTAAAAATTTAAAAGATAGAAGATTAGGAGGATTGCTAAATAAAATAAAACAAGGTGACATAATCATCACAAGCGAAATATCTCGTCTTGGTCGCAATATGTTAGAGGTAATGGGAATACTTCAAAAATGCCTTACCTCCGAATGTCAGGTATGGACCTTAAAAGAAAACTATCGTCTTGGATCAGATATCCAATCAAAGGTTCTGGCATTTGCCTTTTCATTATCAAGCGAGATTGAAAGACAACTTATATCACAGCGCACCAAAGAATCCTTAAGACGGGTCAAAGCCGAAGGCAGACACTTAGGGCGACCATTTGGACTAACCTATCGAAAACTGCAAAAACATCACGCTCAAATCAAACAGATGATTGATAACCATATGACCACATCTGCCATGGCTCGTAATTTATCATGTAGTCGGAGTACACTAAATCGTTACATAAACGGCAACATTGCATAAAACAAAAGATATTAAACAAAAATGCTAAAAAAATATCCCCGAGATTAAACGGGGATATTTTTTTGTATTATTTATCGTAACTATCTTGTTGCTTGTTTTTTGACAGCCTTTGTCGATTGAGAAATAACAGTATCAATTTTACTCAATACAACCCGATTTTCATCTTTTTCAATCAGTTATCTTGTATTGTCAGTTTTTAAAACATTGCTTTTTAGCCTTCGCCACAAACCAACGTTTATAGTTAGGTGGAAAAAACATATATTTGCAACCATTTAAAATAGTTCTAACACATACAACCTTTTGTATTTGCTTGTAATTTATTTTTGTACTTTTTGAAAAATATTGACAAAAACGTGTTGAC
>JAEEYV010000054.1 GCA_016288295.1 Alphaproteobacteria bacterium | reverse complement strand
TCTCTTCCTAAACACTAACAAGGTGTTTAGATGATCTGGTTGTCATAGCAAAGGTGTCCCACACGATCCCATTCCGAACTCGAATGTTAAACCCTTTAGCGCTGATGGTACTTTGTCTTAAGACACGGGAGAGTAAGTCGCAGCCAGATCTTCTAAACACCTTTTTTATTACAGGTATATTATGAATAATGACGATATTAAATTTTTGACTGCAGAATTTCAAAATGCGATGAACCAAGTCGAAAATGATAAGTTCTGCATCGATATGTTACAACGAAAATTTGCTCACTCCTCAAGAGTATTGCAAAACGGGATACGCATAATAGAACATGATCTTCCGGGCTTGTTAAAACAACCTCAATTACTGAAATTGTGTAAGCAATCTTTGTTTTTCCACGATATTGGCAGGTTTCAGGAAACAGTACAAATACATAAATCAAAAACAAAAAATTGGCGAGAAAAACTTCCCGATCACGGCGTCTTAGGTGCAGAAATATTGGCACAGAACACAAACTATAATGATATTAGAATGGTTCTGGCTGTCCGCCATCACGGACACTTGATTGAAGACTTTTATAATGATCCGGATTTTCAAAATCTTTCTGCTATAGATCAATCTCAGGCAGAAATTATGATAAAATTAATACGTGACGCTGACAAACTTGACTTGTATTATTTGCAAAAAAATGATGATTCCATAAAAAAAGATGTTTTTTTCATAAAACTTACTGATGAACAAAAATATGGTTCGATATCTTCCGAAGTATTAGATTGTTTTTTGAAATTTCAACCCATCAACCACTCACTTCGAAAAACTTTTGCTGACCGCATTATAGGGCGAATTTCATGGCAATTTGATTTTAATTATGAGCTGACCAAACAATTGTATATTAAAGAGGGCTATCAACAAATGCTCTTTGATTTACTTGCTGAATACTGCCCAGATAAAAAAGCGGTTGATGAAATTATTAAATTTTCTCAATTATAATATTATCAAAAATAATTTTAAAAACGCAAACGCCTGCCCCTTGTGGGGGACAGGCGTTGCAAGCGAGATGTCATTTCTTGCCGAAGAGCTCCTCGAGAATTTCATCTCGAGTAGCAGCAAGCACACGAGCTTTCTTGAGGGCGGCCTTTACCCTCTTGTAGGGTACGCCCTCAACGCCGGCAATAAAAGTCGCCTTGTCGATGGCACCCTCCTTGAGGGATCGAGCAAGAGTCTCCAAGGCCACGCGCTGAGCATCCTTGTCCATCTCGGCGATTGGGGTGCCTCCACCGTTGACTACATCGCCAACTTTGCCGGCAGCATCTTCCGCATTTCGCGGGCTGTTAGCTTGGGCGGTGATGCGGGGCTCGTCGGTAGCAGTAGCGGGATTCTCGCGGCCAGTGTTAGGATTCGAATTTTTCTTTTCCATTTTAGTGAATTTTAGAGTGTTTAAATAATATGCGAATAAATTCTTTTTCAATACCTAATATGGACTAAAAAAATCATTTTGTCAACATTTTTTTGTAAAAAAATAAAAAAATGCCGATAAAGAATACCGGCATTTTTACAAAATAACATGCAAAATCAATTAGATAAATTCTTTTTTCAAATCTCTCTCAAAGATTGAACGAATCGTCGATTTTATATCTGCTTTTTCATAAATTACCTTATACAAAGCTTGGCAAATCGGCATATCGATTCCCTCTTTATCAGCAATAGCTTTTACTGCCTGCAGAGTTGATACGCCCTCCGCCAGTTTTTCAAACTTTTTACCTTTGGCAAAATCTTCACCAAACATACGGTTGTGGCTGTGTCTTGAGAACAAGGTGGCTTCATAATCGCCTAAATGTGCCAATCCGTAAGCAGACATCGGATTGCCCCCGAAATATTTTATCAGCCTTCCGACCTCAACTGGGGCACGTGCCATCAAAGCACCTTTTAGTCCATACCATTCCAATCCGTCAAGAATACCGGCAGCCAAACCGATAACGTTCTTTAGTGCTGCACCGATTTGATCGCCGACCAAATCATTGCCATAATAAAAGCGAATCAAATTGCTTTGCAACAATTTAATCAAATAATCCTGAGTCTCAGGCTCTTTACTGTCAATAACCGCTGCAGATGGAACATTGCGCATATAGTCCTGTACGTGCCCTGGGCCTGACAGTGTAGCAACATGTGCATTTTGTTTGATTTCTTCCTTGAAAATGTCATGCATAATTTTTGCACTTGGAGCCTCGAGTCCCTTCATTGCCAACAAAAATGTTTTGCCATTCAGGTCGTACCCATTTAATTGTTTTGCCAAGGATCTGAAGTGTTGGCACCCGATTGAAATAATAATAGTGTCATTAACCAGAATCTTGTCCAAAGTATCAAACAGAAACATATTATCTGACAGCGACAAGTACTCATTTTTACGAGTATCTCTCAACTCAATAAAATTTGGAGAATCTTTTAAATCATACAAAAATACGTTTTTGATTTTTTCAGGGCAGTGGTTGGCTGCATACCAACCCAAAAATGTTCCCCATCGTCCGCATCCGATAACTGAAATATCTTTCATATCTTGTATCTCCCTCAAGTAAAGTTTAACCTTATACTAGAAGAAATACTCCAAAAAAATGTTATATGCAAACCGAATATCAATAAACCCACAGCCGAAGTTAAAACTTCTTTTTATTGCGTTGCCTGTCTAATACTGCGTTAATATAATCAAACGCCTCAAAAGAACGATAGGCCTCATCATAGCTGTGTTTGTCGTAATTGTAAAAGACCTGATTGGCCAGAGTTTTTATGGTCTTATCAATCTTTTCAAATGCTGCATTATAATCAGCATTAAAATTATTTTTAGCTTTTTTCTTGACTACATCATGATAAGCATTGATGACTTTCAAAGTTTCATCAGCAGAGTTAGCATAGCCTTTGCTGTCCAAGTCACTCATGATCTGAGCAGTAGTCCGATAAAAGTATTTATTAGTCAAAATACTTTTTTGTTTTGAGTTGCGACCATCGATAATCATATATTCCGTATCCAAAGTTACAAACTACTTCCACGCTATATCAGAAAAATCAAAAATGCAATATTTTTCGTACTTTTACAAGGTAAAATAAAAAACCTCGCCGTTGTCAGCGAGGTTTTTTATCATGTTTTTATAAATAATCTAATCAACATTACCAAAAGGATTAATAGCCTTTTCGGCATTTTGATTAGCCCGCAGGTTAAACAGATTCATCAAAGTTGTGGAAACATAAATTGAAGAATATGTTCCGACAATTACGCCCCACAAAATTGTGAATGAAAAACTGCGCAAAGCGTCACCGCCGAATGTAAACAATGCGACAGCCGCCAACAATGTGGTAATACCTGTCAAAATCGTACGTGAGAAAATATCATTAGTACTCTTATTTAACAAGTCATACTGCGGCATTTTCTTAAATTTGCGCAAGTTTTCACGGATACGGTCATAGTTTACAACGGTATCATTGATTGAGTAACCGGCCAAAGTCAGAACTGCGGCAACGGTTGTCAAACTGATATCAAATCCGAATAATGATAACAATCCTACCGTAACCAACAAGTCATGAGAAAGTCCGACCAAAGCTCCGATAGCAAATTGCCACTCAAACCTGAACCAAACATAAAGGCAAATTGCTAAAACCGCAATAACTGAGGCAATGATACCGGCTTTTTTGAGCTCATCACCTACTTGTGGTCCGACCAACTCAACTTTACGATATTCATATCCGCTGCCTAAAGCTTCTTTGATTTGATTTACAGCTGCCATTTGTGCTTTTTCATCTAAATTTTTGGCTTGTGCGCGGATCATCATTTCATCACCGGTTTCACCGATTGACTGAAGATTAAGGTCGTCCAAATCAACATGAGCGAGTTTTTTGCGCATACTTTCCATATTGATTGGCTGCTCGCTTTTTACCTCAATCAAAATACCGCCCGAAAAGTCAATACCGTAATTAAAGCCTTTTAACGTCATGCTCAATATTGCGACAATGCACATCGTAATTGAAAGGGCATAACCCAATTTACGATATTTCAAGAAATCAATGTTGGTGTCTTTTGTCACCCAGCTAAACATTTTCATTTTATATCATCCCTTTCAATTAAATAGGCAATCTGGTTGGTTTATATTTCTTAATCCAACCGGTAATAATCAGTCTTGTAACGGTTACGGAAGTAAACATTGATGTTGCAATACCGATTGCCAAAGTTACGGCAAAACCTCTCACCGGACCGGTTCCGAAATACAGCAATACAAAAGCGGCGACCAACGTTGTTAAGTTAGAGTCAACAATTGTTGCCAACGCTTCCGTAAATCCGGCTTCTGCGGCATCTTTGGTTGAGCGACCGTGGTTTACTTCTTCTCTCATTCTCTCAAAGATAAGGACATTGGCATCAACTGCCATACCGATTGTCAGGATAACACCGGCGATACCGGGCAATGTTAAAGTTGCGCCGATAAGGCTCAAAACGCCGAGCATTAAAAACAGGTTTAAGAATACGGCGACGGTTGTAAATATTCCAAACAAACCGTAAGCGGCAATCATAAACAATAC
>JAEEYV010000053.1 GCA_016288295.1 Alphaproteobacteria bacterium | reverse complement strand
CGCAGGCGCGGATACATCATATTCAGCCAGTTTGTGTGATAACGCCCCATCGTTTCAGGGTTGGATTTTGTGGTTTGGCTGGTTATCTCTTTATATTTGGCCATAGGATCCTTGAAATCGTCCTCATACACAAAATCGTTACCGGTATTATACGGTGGATCAATGTAAATCATTTTAACCTTGCGGTAATAAGCTGTTTGCAGGAGCTTTAAGACTTCTAAATTATCGCCCTCTATGTAGAGGTTGTTGGTGTTGTCAAAGTCAACACTTTCTTCCGGACATGGACGGAGCGTACCGGTGGATTGTTTGCCAGCAATGCGCAGACACTCGGATTTGCCTTTCCATTCAAACTTATACTTTTCAAAATCATTGTCGATATATTCGCCACACAGCGACAACAACTTGTCAATATCCAGCTTGCCCTCAACAAAACATTGTGGAAACACGGCTTTCAAACGTTCTTTATCCGTCTCAGCAATATCCAAACTCTTGCCGTCTAATTTCTTAATATTAAGTTCTTGCATAAAGTGCTCCGTTTTTTTGAATTTTACATGGCTATTAAAATACCCAAAATAATATTTTATTGCAAGAAAAATGAGATATTTTCCTTATTTTTTTGAATCCGAAAGGCTTGGTGTGGTTGAATTTGGTAAAAAAGCAGATACTACCATCAGGACTTGAAAAAATTTTTTATAACATGTATCATTATCAAAAATACAATTTATGGGATCTGAAAATGAAGCATACAAAAATAGTCTGTCCTTATTGTCAAAGCGAAAACATCGCCCACATTGTCTATGGCGAGGTAGCTTTTGATGAAGAGCTGAACGAAGCCTTAGAAAAAGGGGAAATTCATCTTGGAGGATGCTGTTATTACAACGATTCTCCAAAATACCATTGCAACGATTGCAAGAAGAACTTCCCCGAAAGTGAACACGATCCTGACAAAGAATTTAATTGGTAGGAGTTTTACATGAAATACGACAATAATAAATTATACATCGTCATTGATGAAGAGTATCGCGATACTTTTGAAGACAAGGTAATTGAATTCTTACAAAAAGGGTATTTGTCTCTTGGCGGCGTTTCAAACTACGTTGATGAAAACGGTTCGGTCCATTTTTGCCAAGCTCTTTTGAAGTCAGAAAAAGAAAAAAGCTAACTAATCGTTATTTCTCAATGGATTAAGGGTATTTCCCAACTCAATGTCAACCTCTCTTGAGCAGATTAGAACTTCAACAGCAATAAAACTGTATGTAAAGCATTTCAAATCAATGAGTTAAGAACGAAGCGGCACTTTTTGTTTGGCAGATACGGTTCGGTATACTTTTAGGGTATAGGTATACTTTTAGGGGCAGAATAGCCTAAGCGACATCTTGGTGCATTAAAATTTGACAGGGTGGAATAGTGGCTAGAATTGGGCTACAAAAGGGTATAAAAAAAGCGGACCCTAAAAGGTATCCGTTTTTATTTTTTAAGTTTGGTCGGGACTATAGGATTCGAACCTACGACATCTTGCTCCCAAAGCAAGCGCTCTACCAGGCTGAGCTAAGTCCCGAATATGTAATTAATAATTCTTTTTCTCAAAAAATGCAAGATGTTACGACATCTTATCTTGCTCCGTAAGTTTCGAGCTTAAGCTCTCAACAACTCCGCTTCGGTCACTCGTTTGTTAATCTCGCTGCGGTCGCTGTCGCTTCCCTTGCTTGAATAAACAAACTTCGCCTCTTGCGGTAAAAAATGTCATCATAGACATTTTTTATCCTCGAGCCCAAAGCAAGCGCTCTACCAGGCTGAGCTAAGTCCCGAAAAAGCTATTTATGATTATCATAAAAAAATTTTTTAGCAATAGTTTTTTTTATGATTATATCAATTTGTGATCTCGAAAACTGTAATATTCTGTTTTTCCAATAATTAAATGATCTTGCAACTTGATATCAACACTTTCAAGAGCAGTTTTGATTTGTTCGGTTACCATAATATCAGGTTTTGACGGCGTTACCCTGCCGGACGGATGATTATGAACCATGATAATATTTTTGGCATGATGAAATACTGCTGACTTTACAACTTCTGCAGGATGAATGGCAACATTGTCAGTTGTACCGCGTTGCTGAACTTCTTCTCCGATAACCTGCAATTTGGCATCAAGGAAGATAAGCATTAGTTCTTCGTGGTCTTTGTGAGCCAATTTCATACGACAATAATCAAGCATTGCATCCCATGTTGCAATTATCGGCTGATCAGAATTGCATAAATTTTGCCATGTCATACGCAAGGCGGCTTCTTTAACAATGGAAAATATAAAAATGGTATTTTCTTTTAAGCCTGAAAACTCCATTAATCGCATATTATCCGCGCCTAATACACCGGCAAAACTTCCAAACTCCTTGATCAACGCTTTGGCAAGCGGTTTAGTATCTTTACGCGGAATCGCAAGCGTAAGCAACAGTTCAAGCAGTTCATAATCTGCCATATCTGAGCCGTTGCTGTGCAAAAAGCGTTCTTTTAAGCGTTGACGATGTCCAATGTAATCTTTGGTTTCTTCCATATAAAATCCCTACTTTTTGTATGGCGGACGATCAAGCCCTTTAGGAGAATATGTAAACACCTCTGCTCCGTCTTTGGTTACACCCAAAGAGTGTTCAAATTGTGCTGATAAACTTTTGTCACGAGTGACTGCTGTCCAGCCGTTAGCTAAAATAAGTCCGTCTTTGCGTCCGATATTAATCATCGGCTCAATAGTAAAAATCATGCCTTCTTCAATCAACGGGCCGGTGCCTTTGCGTCCGCAGTGCATAACATTGGGATTATCATGAAATACTTTGCCGACACCATGACCACAAAACATATCAACAACAGAATATCCGTATTTGTGAGCATATTCTTCAATGACAGCACCTATATCGCCAAAGCGAGCTCCAGGTTTGACAACATCAATACCACGCATCATGCATTCATAGGTAACGTCACATAAGCGAGATGCTTTAATTTTTGGTTTGCCGACATAATACATACGACTGGTATCACCAAACCAGCCGTCGACAATAACCGTAACATCAATATTGATAATATCACCATTAGCAAGTTTTTGTTCTGCACTGGGAATGCCATGGCAGATAACATGATTGGCAGATATACAAGTATATTTTGGATAACCGTGATAGTTTATACAAGCCGATATGCCGCCATGTGCCAATATATACTCATTGCACAGGTCGTCTAAATATTCAGTAGAAACGCCGGGTTCAACATAATCAACAATATAGTCCAACACCTCGGCAGCCAAACGTCCGGCTTTGCGCATTCCCTCAAAATCAGATTGTTCGTATATAGCTATTTTATCATGATTTCTTTTCATCAGCTTGAGTACTCCTTTTTATATGTTTGTTAAGCTACACCCTTGAATTTAATTTTGCAACCGCAATCTTGAATATGTACTTAAATTGCATATATCTCTGTTAAATTGTAATATGGGAGGATAATATGAAAATAAATTATGGAAAACTTGTGTATTGCTATATCATGGTTTTTGCTGCTATGGCAATCGGCGGATATTATAATGATTTTGGAATTGAAAATTGGTATGATAAACTCAATAAACCGATGGCAACCCCTCCAAATCTCGTTTTTCCAATTGTATGGACTATTCTGTATGCTATGATAGGAACAGCCTTTTATTTGGTCTTGAACAATGAAAAATCCGAAAAACGGCGTAATCTGATAAACAGTTGGTTTGTCGGAATGTTGTTCTTACATATCATTTGGAGTTATGCGTTCTTTTATGTCGGACATTTGGGAATGGCTTTGGCGGTTGTGATTGCTATTGATATTTTAAGTTATATGATAATGATGGAATTTTGGGCAGTATCCAAAATTGCCGCTTTAATGTTTGCACCTTATTTTACTTGGGTTTTGTTTGCAACTTATCTAAATGCGGCCTTCATAAATCTGAACGATTATGTGGTTGTAATTGAATAATAAATGCCAGAAATTATTTTTTTCTTGCCATTAAAAGGGTTTTGCATTAAAAATGTAGGTTAGTTTATTTATATACAAGAGGTTTTATACAATAATGACTACGACTGTAAATCAAATAAGAAGCACTTTCCTTGACTATTTCGGTAAGAATGGACATAAGATTATTCAATCATCCTCCCTTGTTCCGGATAATGACCCTACTCTGATGTTTACCAACTCGGGTATGGTTCAATTTAAAAATATTTTGGCCGGAAATGAGACCAGAGATTATACTCGTGCCGCAACCGCACAAAAATCAGTCCGCGCCGGCGGTAAGCATAACGACTTGGACAGCGTAGGATATGATGTACGTCACCATACATTTTTTGAGATGTTAGGTAACTTTTCATTCGGTGATTATTTTAAAGAAGGCGCAATTTATTATGCGTGGGAGCTGTTAACCAAAGAATTTGAAATTTCTAAAGATAAAATGGCTGTAACTATTTATCATAATGATGATGAGGCCTATAATCTATGGAAGAAAATTTCGGGGTTACCCGATGAACGTATTATACGTATTGCTACCAAAGATAACTTTTGGCAAATGGGAGATACCGGCCCTTGTGGTCCTTGTTCGGAAATATTTTATGACCACGGTCCTGAGGTTTGGGGCGGACTTCCCGGCACTCCGGAAGAAGACGGTGACCGTTTTATTGAAATTTGGAATTTGGTGTTTGATCAATTTGAAGACTTGCCGGACGGAAGTCGTATAAACCTCAAAAAGCCATCAATTGATACAGGTATGGGATTGGAACGTATTGCTGCTATTTTGCAGGGAGTTCATTCAAACTTTGATATCGATTTGTTCCAAAATTTGATTAAATCGATTGCAGATATTGCTAACTCTGATCCGAAAGGTCCATTGCAAGCATCACACAACGTAATTGCCGACCATATGCGTTCAGCAGCTTTTTTGATTGCTGATGGTGTTTTGCCTTCTAATGAGGGGCGCGGATATGTTTTACGCCGTATTATGCGCAGAGCTATGCGTCATGTTCATATGCTTGGTGTGCATGAACCGATGATGTATAAACTTCTGCCTACATTGCAAAAAGAAATGGGAGAAGCTTATCCGGAGTTGTACAGGGCTGAAGCCTTGATTACCGAAACCCTAAAAACAGAAGAAAGCAAGTTTATCAAAACGTTAGAAAAAGGACTTAAACTATTAGATGAAGAAACTTCAAACCTTAACGCCGGTGATACATTAAAAGGCGAAACTGCTTTCAGATTGTATGATACATATGGTTTTCCGCTCGATTTAACACAAGATGCTTTGAAGCTCAAGAATATTAACGTCGACGTTGACGGTTTTAATCAGGCAATGGAAAGACAACGTGCAGAAGCTCGCAAAAATTGGGCCGGCAGTGGTGATGAAGGAGTTGAAAAAATTTGGTTTGAAATGTTTGATAAACTTGGAAAAACTGAATTTTTGGGTTACACAACAACTAAGGCCGATGGAGAAATTAAGGCATTGGTTCAAGGAACTGAAGCTGTTGACAGTGTTGAAAGCGGTGACTTTTATTTGATTGCAAATCAAACTCCGTTTTATGGTGAATCAGGTGGTCAGGTCGGAGATATCGGCTTAATTCAAAACAAAAACTTTGTCGCAAAAGTCGTTGATACTAAAAAGAAAATTGATGGAATGTTCGTTCACGTTTGTCAGTTGATCAGTGGTTCTGTAAAAATTGGCGATTTTGCAAGCTTTGAAGTTGATGAGGCAAATCGTAATAAGATTAGAGCAAATCACTCTGTTACTCACCTACTCCATCGTGTATTGAGAGAGATTTTGGGTAAGCATGTAACTCAAAAAGGATCAATGGTAGCTGCAGATCGTGCTCGTTTTGATATTTCACACCCCAAACAGGTTACTGCTGAAGAATTGCGTAAGGCTGAGGACATGGTTAATGAGGCTGTTCGTCGCAATTATAAATGCGTTACCAGAATTATGACACCTGATGAAGCCGTAAAAACAGGAGCCATGGCTTTGTTTGGTGAAAAATATGGTGAAATGGTTCGTGTTGTCAGTATGGAAGACGAGCAAGGCTCGTTCTCAACCGAATTATGCGGTGGTACTCATGTAAATTCTACCGGAGATATAGGGTATTTTAATATTGTATCTGAAGGAGCTGTTGCTGCCGGTATCAGACGTATTGAGTTTATGACCGGGCATGCAGCCGAAAAATTTGCTCAAGATGTAGAAGATAAGTTGCACAAAGTCAGCCAAATGTTAAAAACCAATGTAAATGATTTGGAAGCCCGTATCAATTTGCTGTTGGAGGACAAGAAAAAACTCGAAAGCGATATATTTAATCTCAAAAAGAGTTTTGTCAGCAATAAAGCAGCCGATAACAAAGAAAAAATTGAAGAAGTTAACGGAGTCAAATTTGTGGCTCAGAAGGTCGGCAATATTCCGGCCAAGGAGTTGAAAGCTTTTGTTGATGAGATTAAAGAACAAATAGGTAGCGGTGTTATTGCCCTACTCGCCGTTAATGATGATAAAGTATCTGCAGTAATCGGAGTTACAGATGATTTAACCGGAAAATATTCGGCTAATAATCTGGTTAAGGTTATTGCGCCGTTTATCGGAGCAAATGGTGGCGGTGGACGGCCGGATATGGCTCAAACCGGTGGTGCCGACACATCAAAACTTGATGAGGCAATTGAAGCTTTGAAAAAAGCGATGTAAATAAAAAAAAGAGCTTATCAGTGTAATTCTGATTTTGTTTTAACTTTAACCCCGTAAGAAACGTGTTCTTACGGGGTTAAAGTTAAAGAAGATTACTTGAGTTTCGTGACTCCAATACTGTTTTTGGGAACGTTGCCAAATACCAGCAAATCTCCACAATACTTCAGGTACATATGCACAGGGTAAGGGTCAGCACCAACCCAAACTTGAGCCGTTTCTCTCTTGAGGCATCCGAGTTTATTCGTCCAAGGAATGTCGTGTTTGTTGTATTCAAGAATTTCCAATGTCAGCTGGAACAGTGGCGTATCCATGACTGATTTGATGTCATCCGGTGACGTTAAATGAGCACCAGGGACTTCGGGAAAGTTTTTCCTGACCCAACCATCAAGATCATTGATGCTCGCCAAACGACACCCCTCGTCATAGGTCAATGCCTTAAGGTAGAGAACACGATCTTTGAGGATAATGCCTGTTACATCAAGTCCTGTAGAAATAGTGTTTGTCGCAACGTAAACACCATTTAAGGTCTTGCATAGCAGAGGCAATGGAGTTTGACTGCACAACTTTTCAAGGTATTCTGTCAACTCTGCAATCGTAAGATCGAGGCTCTGCACAACTTTGTCCTCAGGAGGATCAAGCAAAATTTTAGGCTTTTTGCCTTCCGCTTGTTCGATATAAGCCTTTACGTCATAAGGCGTAACCTTCAAAGCAGCAAGAATAGCAAATTTTACTTCTTTATTCATGTAAATAATTTTTTAAATGATTAATAAAATGATAAGTACTTGGTGGTAGCATAGCAATAATTTATAAAAAGTCAAGCGGTTATTATAGTAGTTTGATATGCACCAGTTATTTATCCCATTAAATTACCGCCGATAGCAACATCTGAGGCCGGAATGTCATGAAATACAATATTTATGTTTTGGGGAGCAACTGACGGCATATTATCAAGAAATAAATCTGTTAATTTGCGGGCTAAAGAGGCTTTTTGCCCACCAAAACCGATTGAATCCATATAAGCAAGAACCCCTCTAGTTTCTATATCATCACCAAAATACATATCACGATTTTGTTTGATGGTTACAACTACATAATCAATAGGCTTGTGAAGTTCTTCCGCAATAAGCTCAGAGGCTTTTTCTGCTAATTCATCCGTGCTTATTGAAATTTTAGAATTAGTTAAAACTCTTAAAAACGGCATATTTTATTCTCCTTGTTTGATTTACTTTATAAATCTATACATTTTGCAGATACCATTCAACGGTTTTGACGATACCGGTGGCAAAATTTTCATCAGCTTTCCAATGGAGTTGATTGGTCAGTTTGGTGGCATCAATGGCGTATCGTCTATCATGACCGGGGCGATCTTTTACAAAAACGACCAAATCTTTATAATGTTTGCCATTAGCTTGCGGACGTTTTTGATCTAAAATATTGCAAATTGCTTCCACAATTTCAAGATTGTTTTTTTCATTATGTCCGCCGATGTTGTAGGTTTCACCGCTTTTGCCGTGATGGTAAATCAAATCAATTGCTTTGCAGTGGTCAAGAACATACAACCAATCTCGGACATTTTTGCCGTCGCCGTAAATTGGAATATCTTTGCCGTTTAAGGCGTTAGAAATAATCTTGGGAATCAGTTTTTCAGGATGTTGTTTAGGCCCGTAATTATTGGAACAATTAGAAACCGTAACATTCATACCATAGGTGCGATTATAGGCTCTGACAATCATATCTGAAGAGGCTTTTGATGATGAATAAGGCGAGCTTGGATCATAAGGTGTTTTTTCGGTAAAATAACCTGTTTCGCCTAGTGCACCATAAACTTCATCTGTTGAAATGTGATGAAAACGGCAATCTTCGTACCCTGCTCTAAATTGATGAGGTGCGCTCATCCAATAGTTGCGGGCTACATCGAGAAGAGTAAATGTTCCTAAAACATTGGTTTCTATAAAAGCCTGCGGACCGGTAATAGAATTGTCAACGTGGCTTTCAGCCGCAAAGTGAACAACGCCACGAATATCATGGTCATTAAACAGTTTTTCAACCAACGGGCGGTCACAGATATCGCCTTTGACAAACTTGTAGTTAGCAGCATTTTCGCATTCTTTCAAATTGTCCAGATTGCCGGCATAAGTAAGTTTATCAAGATTAATAATTCTATAATCGGGATATTTTGCAACCATATAAGGTACAAAGTTTGAGCCGATAAAACCGGCACCGCCGGTGACCAATATTGATTTCATTAAATTACCTCCAGATTTTTAATACATTCGTGTAAAGCCTGTTGCCAATGGCGGTTTCTAACTCCTAATTCTGTCTTAATTTTACCTTTGTTCATTACCGAATAAAAAGGACGGGTCGCCTTGGTCGGATATTGGGAACTCTCAATTGGGTTTACCTGACATGACAACCCGCTTATGCGCATTATTTCAACCGCAAAATCATACCATGAACAAACTCCTTCGTTTGAAAAGTGGTAAATCTCTTTAGTCCCTCGTTTTATTTGCGGCAAAATATCAACAATTGCTTGCGCTAAATCTTTGGCATAAGTAGGGGTTCCTATCTGATCAAAAACGACATTCAGGCTTTCTCGTTCTGCTCCAAGGCGACGCATCGTCTTTACAAAATTGTTGCCGAACTCCGAATATAACCACGATGTGCGAATAATAACCGCAGTATTTGCGGTATCAAGTACGAAATTTTCTCCTGCGAGTTTTGTACGCCCATAAACTGAAGTCGGCTCGGCAATATCGCTTTCAATATATGGAGTACATTTTTGACCGGAAAAAACATAATCGGTAGAAATATGAATCATCGGAACTCCGGTTAATGCCAAATTTTTGGGGCCTTCCGCATTGATTTTGTATGCCAAATCTTCATCATCTTCGGCTTTGTCTACTGCAGTATAGGCCGCACAGTTGATAACGGCTTGATATTTTTCAGGCTTTATAAAAGCTAAAACCGCCTCTTGATTTGTAATATCAAGTTCGTCTTTATCCACATATTCAGTCTTATTTTGCAACAATAAGCGCAGTTCATTACCAAGCTGACCGTTGGCACCAACCACTAAAAACATTCAACTTCCTCCAATAAAAGATTGTGTTTGTCTTTTTCCGACAAAATAGCCTTATCGGTATCTATTTTCCAATCAATATTCAAAGTCGGATCATTGTAACGAATACCACATTCAGAGGCTTTGTTATAAACGTTGTCGCATTTATAAGCAAAAACCGCAGTCTCGCTCAATACCGAAAATCCGTGTCCAAAACCGCGAGGTATCATAAGCTGGCGTTTGTTTTCCGCGGAAAGTTCTACTGCTACATGTTTACCAAAAGTAGGAGAGTTTTTACGCAAATCGACAGCAACATCAAGCACGGTTCCTTCTAGTACTCGCACCAATTTGGCCTGTGAAAATTCACCTTTTTGAAAATGAATTCCTCTGATTGTACCATATTTTGATTTTGACTGATTGTCCTGAATAAAGTTGTAATCAATACCTTGTTTTTTTAAATCTGCTTGATTATAGCTCTCAAAAAAATAGCCGCGCTCATCTTCAAACACAATCGGTTCAATGATAAATACACCTTCAATATCTGTTTTAATAACCTTCATGGCAATCCTCATAAACTTTTTTCAAATAAGCCTTATAATCAACTCCGTCTTTGAGTTCATTAATGATTTTTAATAATTGTTTGTCATCAATAAAACCACGACGATAAGCTATTTCTTCAATACAGGCAATTTTTAAGTCTTGGCGTTTTTCAATAATACCGATAAAATTGGAGGCTTCAAGCAGAGATTGTGGAGTTCCGGCATCAAGCCAAGCATTGCCTCTTTTCATTGGGACAACATTTAATCTACCCTCTTCTAAATACGTACGGTTTAAGTCAGTGATTTCAAGCTCGCCTCGGGCGGATGGTTTTAATTTACGAGCCTTTTCAACCACATCTGATTTATAAAAGTAAAGCCCGACAACCGCATAATTGGATTTTGGTTGCTTGGGTTTTTCTTCAATTGAAACAGCATGAAAGTCTTTATCAAACTCAACTACGCCGAAGCGTTCCGGATCTGAAACGTGATATCCGAAAACCGTTCCTCCGGTATTTTTAGAAATTTCCTCGCGAAAGAGCTTAAATTGCTCACCCATATAAAATATATTGTCGCCTAAAATTAAGCATACATCATCATCACCGATAAAATCTGCTCCGATTGTAAAGGCTTGAGCAATACCTTTAGGTTCAGGCTGAATGCGATATTCCAAATGCATGCCCAAACGAGAACCATCTCCAAATAGTTTTTCAATATTAGGCGTATCCTGCGGGGTAGAAATGATCAGAATATCCTTAATGCCGAACAACATTAGTGTTGATAGCGGGTAATAAATCATCGGTTTGTCATATACCGGTAAAAGTTGTTTGCTAATCACTGTGGTCAGAGGATATAATCTTGAACCGCTGCCACCTGCTAAAATGATACCTTTCATTATAATATTCCTAATCGTTTATGTTTAATGCTGAAAGTATTGTAGTATAAACAAACTATAAATCAAGTTATTCATTCTCATTAATAACTGCTATATTCTAAAGTTTAGCTTTAAAATGGACATGCAAAAAATAATATTTTGTATACCAAGATAAAAATATGGAAAATTTTATGGAAGAAAAGCGGATTTTGAGTAATAAACAATACGACATTTTACACCGAAAAGGAACAGAACCGGCGTTTTCGGGAAAATATTATTATTTTCATGAAAATGGAACTTATGTTTGTGCAGCTTGTGGAAATCCGATATTCTCCTCTGAACAAAAGTTTGATTGCGGCTGCGGATGGCCAAGTTTTGATGCCTCATTGCCGGGAGGAGTTAAATTAATGCCTGATTACAGCCATGGTATGAGAAGGATTGAAGTCCTGTGTGCAAATTGTCATGCTCATTTAGGTCATGTGTTTGCTGACGGTCCCACAAAAACAAAAGCCAGATATTGTATAAACTCATTGGCTATGGACTTTTGTCCTACCCCAAAAAACGGATAATTTCTTTTTTAACAGTTTTGCGAAGCAATTTGCTACTATGTCCAATATCAGGAACAATAACTAATTTGGATTTAGGAAGTTTTTTATGCAATTCATATGCCCCTTTGAGTGGGCATACCATGTCCAAACGATTGTGTACAATCAATGTCGGAATGTGTTTTATAATAGAAGTATGTTCAAGTATACAGTTATCTTCCAGCATAAAATTTTGTGCGCAATAATTAATATAAATCATGTTCGAATTTATATCGTCCTGAGTGATTTTTTTTCTACCGAGCTCTGGGGATAATTGTCCTAAAACACGTTCATAGCTACCGTAGGTATTAACGGCTTTGACTTGTTGTCCCAGATTGTATGAATTCATCATCTTAGCAAAGCGTTGCGCAAGATTAAGTTTTTTGTTTTTTGTAGCTGAACTTTCAATTTTTTCAAGAATATCAGGATAAAATAGTCCGCTATCCTCTTCCATCCATTTTTTATTGTTTAAATCTGCTAAAAAAATCTGACTAAGAAGTAGTTTTTTGACCGTGTTGGGATTACGCATGGCAAACAACAAAGCCAAGGTAGCCCCCCAAGAACCACCACGCACAATAAGAGGTTTTTTGATATTAAGATGCTTAATTAGTCTTTCTGCATCTTCTAGTGTAGCAATAGAATCATTATTTTCCATTCCACCGGTGGGCATAGATTTGCCGCATCCACGTTGATCAAACATGATTACACGATATTTTTTACGGTTAAACGGTGCCGCTTTGTAGGTTTTTGAAACACCGCCGGGACCACCATTGAAAATCAAAACCGGCTCGCCGTTCGGATTACCGAGTTCCATAAAATATATACGATGGCCTTCTTTTTCGGGCAAATAGCCTGAATTAAAAACACGAGGGGTGAATAAGTTAAACATTTTTTACCTTTTATTTATTTTGCAAATATAATGCAGTATAGACCATAATTATGAAAAAGGAAGAACAAAATGCGGTTAGTAATAAATTCTGATTTTGATAAATGCTCTAATTGGGCGGCAGATTATGTTGCTTATAAGATAAAAGCCGCTAAACCGACAAAAGAAAAACCTTTTGTAATGGCATTGCCTGCCGGAAATACACCGCTTAAAATGTTTAAACGTTTGATTGATATTTTCAAAAAAGGTAAAATATCTTTCCAAAATGTTGTGTTTTTCAATATGTGCGAATATGTTGGGTTATCAAAAGACGATAAACACAGTTTTAACTATTTTTTATGGGACAAGTTTTTTAATCATGTAGATATAAAAAAGAAAAATATTCACCTCTTGGACGGTGAGACCAAAGACTTTGCTAAAGAATGCAATGATTATGAAAAACTTATTCGCAGTTATGGCGGAATTGATCTTTTGATTGCCGGCGTCGGTGAAGATGGGCATATTGCTTTTAATGAACCGGGTTCTTCACTGGCTTCTCGCACAAGATTAAAAGCTCTTACTCGTGATACAATCAGAACAAATGCCAAAGCTTTTAACGACAATGAAAGCAATGTTCCTAAGTTGGCCATTACTATCGGAATTGCTACAATTATGGATGCTCGCGAGGTCATGGTTATTGCATGTGGCGATCAAAAAGCCGAAGCACTACAGGGAGCCGTTGAAGGTAGCGTTAATCATATGTGCCCAATGAGTATTTTGCAAATGCACCAGCACGCCATAGTGGTTTGTGATGAAGATGCAACATCTAAACTGAAAGCCAGTACTGTGCGTTATTTTAATGACAATGAGGCTTCAAAATACGGAAAATAATCCACAAGTAACAATTTGCAATCTTTTGTGTTTTTACTTTAATTAAAGCAACGATTAAGCTTGAAGCAAAAGTGTTAATATTTAAGAGGATTTTATTATGAGCAAAATTCACCCAACCGCCGTTATTGAAGACGGTGCAAAAATTGCCGAAACCGCAGAGATCGGACCATTTTGCGTAGTCAGTTCCAAAGCTAAAATCGGCGAAAATGTGCGTTTGTTGTCAAATGTTACAATTATGGGCGATACTACAATCGGTGAAAGTACAGTCGTTTTTCCGGGCGCTGTTTTAGGAGCAGGACCGCAAGATCACGGTAACGAATTTCAGGAGGGGGCTCGCCTGGTTATTGGAAAGCGCAATGTTATCAGAGAAAATGTTACGATGCAATGCGGTACACCTAAAGGGCAAAATCCAATCCGTGGTGAAGAGCCTGAAAAATTGATTACCCGTGTCGGTGATGACGGAATGTTTATGGTTAACTGCCATGTGGCTCATGACTGTGTTATCGGCAACAATGTGATTATGACCAACAATGCTGTTATCGGTGGACATACTCGTATCGATGACGGTGCTATTTTGGGTGGTAACTGTGCTGTTCATCAGTTCTGCCGTATCGGACGTAAAGCTATGATTGGTGGTATGTCAGGAGTTACTCGTGATGTTATCCCGTTTGCTATGGTTACCGGCGACCGTGCTAAATTGCGCGGTTTGAATCTAGTCGGTATGAAACGCAGTGGTATGGATGAAGCAACCGTTAAAAGTATTACCAGAGCTTATATGTACATATTTAAGTCAAGCGAGGATAATTTTGAAACTCGTGTAAAAAAAGCTAAAGAAAAATATAAAGACAATGCTCTGGTTATGGAGATTATTGAATTTATTGAAGATGCAATGATTGGAAGACGTAACATTTTAACCGCAGAATAGGTTTTAGATGGAAGATACACCACAAAAAAAGCTAGGAATCATCGCCGGGGGAGGAACTCTTCCCCGTCGTTTGATTCGTCATTGTCAAGAAATCGGTCGCGATTTTTTTGTTTTGGCAATTGAAGGAAACGCCCTGCCCGATTTGGTTGATGATAGCATTCCGCATCTTTGGCTGAGAATGGGACAAGCCGGAACAGGTTTGAAACGTATGGAACAAGAAGGTGTTGAAGAAATTGTGATGATTGGAACAATTCGTCGTCCGTCTTTCAAGGATTTGGTGCCGGATTGGCGTACGACTGCCTTTTTTGCTAAGGTCGGTCCTAAAGCCTTGGGAGATGATGGACTGTTACGGGCTGTAATTAAAGAAATTGAAGCTGAAAAAATGCGGGTTGTAGGTATTCAGGAAGTAATGAGTGATTTGTTGGCAAAACCGGGAATCTTAACTAAGAAAAAACCCTCAAAAACCGATTTGATTGATATAAAACGTGGTGTAGGAGCCGCTTTTGAACTTGGAAAACTTGATATCGGGCAATCGGTAGTTGTTCAGGAAGGGCTTGTGTTGGGGGTTGAAGCTATTGAAGGTACTGATGAACTGATAAAACGTTGTGCTACTTATAAACGTAAAGGAAGCGGCGGTGTATTGGTAAAATTGCGTAAACCTCAACAAGATATGAGGATTGATTTGCCGACTATCGGTACTCGCACGCTTGAGAATGCTAAAAACAGCGGTCTTAACGGGGTTGCAGTACATGCCGGAAATACATTGATTGTTGACGAAGAAGAAGTTATCAAAACTGCCAATAAGTTGGGTATGTTTATTATAGGAATTGAACCGGGAGAGTACCTTGAGCAATAAACTAAAAATATATTTGATTGCCGGAGAACCTTCCGGAGATGCATTGGGCGCACGCTTGATGAAGGCAATGAAAAACAAAACTAACAACCAGGTCGAGTTCTTTGGGGTTGGTGGCGAAACCATGGAGGCTGAAGGATTAAAATCTCTGTTTGATATATCTGATTTAGCTGTTATGGGATTGGCCGAGGTTATTCCAAGTATTCCAAAAGTTTTGAAAAGAATTAAAGAAACCGTAAATGATGTTGTAAAAGTCAAACCCGATGTGGTTATTACTATTGATTCATGGAGTTTTGGCTGTCGGGTGCAGAAGGCCCTGCGTAAGAAAAAACTCGGTATTCCGCAAATGCATTATGTGGCGCCGCAAGTCTGGGCTTGGAAGAAAAAGCGCGCTCGCACCATGCATAAATATGTTGACCACCTATTAACATTGTTGCCGCAGGAACCAAAATATTTTATCCCTTATGGGTTGGACACGACTTTTGTCGGACATCCAGTAATTGAAAGTCCAGTTGCTAAAGGTAACAAAGAAAGTTTCAGAAAAAAATATAATATATCAAAAGACAAACGTATTATTTGTATATTGCCAGGGTCGCGGCATAATGAGGTGGCAACGTTATTGCCTATATTTATTGAAACCGCAAAAAAACTAGATGCGGTATATAATGATTTGTTATTTGTTATTCCAACTGTAAAAACCGTTGAAAAGCGTGTAAAAGATTTGATGACTAATTGTGGCTTTGAAACATTGATTGTAGAAGGAAGTGAAGATCGCCACAACGCAATGTGTGCTTCTTCTGCCGCAATTGCGGCATCGGGAACGGTAGCTCTGGAATTGGCCATTGCCAATGTACCGCACATTATAGGTTATAAAGTATCTCGTTTGACGGCCTTTTTGGTTAAATATTTATTGCACATCCAGTTCGTTAATCTAACAAATATTCTGCTCGGACGTGAGATTGTGCCTGAACTGTTGCAAGATGCTTGTGTACCGGATAATATTGCCAGATATATTAAGAGATTTTTGGAACAAGACGACTTGTACCGACACGAAATTGATGGTTTTAAGAAAGTGCGTGAGGTCTTGGGTTTGGGTGAACAAACACCTAGCGAAAACGCCTGTGATGTCGTTCTTGATATAATAAAAAAGAATCAACAATAAAATCTATTGCAGGTACAAAGAACTGTTTTTGTAATTTTCAATGGCGTGGCGAATTAACACACCAATAACAGCTGCAACCGGAACAGCTATCATTAAACCTAAAAAGCCCAGCAAAACCCCTCCGGCAAGCAAGGCAAACATTACCCAAACCGGGTGAAGTCCCACATTTTCGCCAACCAGTTTCGGGGTTAAGAAATTGCCCTCCAAAAATTGTCCGATCAAAAATACGGCAATGACTGCAACAAAAGGCCCCCAAGTATTAAACTGAGCAACAGCTAAAGCCATGCTCATCAAAAAACCAGAAATACTGCCGACATACGGAATGAACGAAATAAGACCGGCAAGAAAGCCAACCATTAGACCTAAATCAAGCCCGCAGAGATGTAGTCCGATGGCATAATAACTGCCTAGAATGATGCAAACACTAACCTGCCCGCGGATAAAACCGGCTAATGTATGATCAATTTCTTTGGCCTGAAGTTCAATGGTCTTTTTGTATTTGCGAGGTAAAAGCCCACGAATTTTAGCAATAAAATTGTCCCAATCACGCAACATATAAAATGCCACAACCGGCGTAATCAGCAATAATGATATGAGGTTGATAATCGCCATACCGCCGGAAACAAGACTTTTGAGCAATGAGCCGAATAATTTAAGATTATTTGACATATTGGAACGCAGATAATCTTTAATTCGGTCCGCTTGCAAGCTTGGAAAATCTTCCTGAAGTTTAATCAGAATCGGTTCAAATTTTTTGACAAGTGATGAAACATAGCTAGGCACCGCACTGATAAATGTACTTACTTGGCTGTCTATCATATTAATCAGCAATATAAAGGCAGGTACGGCAATAACAATAACCAGCAGCATTACCAAAACCGTTGCCAATGTACGGTTTATACCCTTTTTCTCGAGCCTGGCGGCTAACGGATTAAGCAAATATCCGATGACTATGCCGGCTACAAATGGTAATAAAACCGACCGCAGAACATATATAGCGGCACAAAAAAATACGAATAATGAAATCCAAAATACAGCGTTTGATTTAATACCCGTTGTTGTCGTTTTGGTCATTATAATCTCCCATTGAACTAAAAGATGATTCAAGGTTTTTCAAAATATAAAGACCATTGTTGTCATGCAATGAAAAACCTTGTGTTTCAAGACTGCGGTTGAGTTCATCAAAAGAACCCATGTAATTGAGCTTAAATTGGACTTTAGAATTTGACATAGCTACGGTTTCCAGCTTTTCAATATTTTTGGTAGTTTTAAGCAATTCTTCTACCTTTAACCAATCTGACATTGACGAGAAAACGTATAAAACTTCAATAGTATCAACAGCGGCTTCTTCGGCAGCACCTTTTTCTTCAAGATATTGGCGGAGAATACCGTCCTGAATAGTGATTTTGAGAGTGGCCATATAACGGACATCAGATGATTTTTCTTCTAGAATGGTAGCATCTTTGATAAAATATGCAATCTGCTCATTACTCAAGGAATTAATAATATTAATCCCTTCCTGCGTTGCAAGCATCGGGGCAACATTGTTAAGCGCACGACGATTGGCATCTAACATGGCTTTTTCTTTGGCAGTAGCGGCATTAACATCAGTAACGTCAACATCGACAATACTACTATACTCTTCTGCAGCGTTGACCGGAAAAGCAAAAAATAATAACAATAAGCCCAACCAAGCATATCGATAATTCATCATTTTCTCCCTCGTTGTAACGTTTTTTAACTTCGTCTGTCCGACTGATGATGATGTTATCTTATTTTATCCTAAAAATCAAAAGTTTTTATAGACTTTTTAATTAAATAGTTGTTTATTACCGATAGTTAAAATTTATGTTAAGGAATGTCTGATGGAACAAACTCTTTTTGTAAAAAAATTGATTGAAAAGGTAAAGCAAAATGTTAAAACAATTGTTTTGCCGGAAGGAGAGGATGAGCGTATATTAAAGGCCGCTCATGAAGTTGCGCAAATTAAGGCTGCAAAACTGATTATATTGGGAAATGAAGCTGAAATTAAAGCTTATTTTGCAAATAATGGTTGGAATTTAAGCGGAATTGAGGTAATTGAACCAGAAAAATCTCCTGACTTGCAAAAATATGCGGATATGTTCTATGAAATGCGTAAGGAAAAAGGTATTGCTCCTGAAGACGCTTTCAAACAAATGCACAACTACAACTACTTTGGTACAATGATGATTAAAGCCGGAAAGGCTGACGGCATGGTTTCGGGTGCAGCTCACTCAACCGCCGATACAGTGCGCCCTGCACTACAGATTATTAAATCTAAGAAAAAAGGTCGTTCGGTTTCATCAGCATTTATCATTGTTTCAAACGACAAGCCTTATGTCTTTTCGGATTGCGCCATTATAATTGATCCGACGGCTCAAGAATTAGCAGATATTGCTATTGATGCGGCTGAAACTGCAATTCAGTTTGGTATTGAGCCTAATGTCGCAATGCTTTCTTTTTCAACTAAAGGTTCAGCAAAACACGAAAAAGTAAACAAAGTTGTAGAGGCAACAAAACTGGCTCAAGAACAACTTAAATTGCCTGAATATAAAGATTTGGGCATCAAACTCGATGGAGAACTACAACTTGATGCGGCTGTTGATTCTGTCGTTGCCGCTAAAAAGGCTAAAGGAAGTGACGTTGCCGGTAAAGCAAGTGTTTTGATTTTTCCAGATATCAATGCAGGAAATATCGGATATAAACTCTGTCAGCGTATCGGCGGTGCTGAAGCCTACGGTCCGTTCTTACAGGGGCTTAATGCGCCAGTTAATGACTTGTCACGCGGTGCATTGGTTGAGGATATTGTCGGTATGATTGCAATCACTTGTTTGCAGGCACAATAATAATTTTTAACAATAATTGAGGATATAAATTTATGGATAAAATTTTGGTTTTAAACTCCGGATCTTCTTCGCTTAAATATCAATTGTTCGGCGTTGAAGGTGATAAATATGAAGTAATCGCCAAAGGATTGGCCGAGCGTATCGGAATTGACGGAGCTTATGTAAGTATTAAAGTCGGAGATGGCGAAAAGGTAATTAAAGAAATGCCCCTAAATTCTCACCAAGACGCTATAAAAGAGGTTTTGAATTTGCTTTTGCAAGGACCATTGACCAGTCTTAATGAACTTGTCGGTGTGGGACATCGTGTAGTCCATGGTGGTGAATACTATGCTAACAGCGTTTTAATCGATGACGAAGTAATCAAACGTGTTACCGAATTATGCAGTTTGGCGCCTTTGCATAATCCTGCCGGATTGTTGGGAATTGAGGCTATTAAAAATCTGTTGCCTAATGTTCCTCAAGTAGCAGTTTTTGACACGGCTTTTCATCAAACAATGCCGGAAGAAGCATATCGTTATGCGTTGCCTAAAGAACAATATACAAAATATGGTATAAGACGCTATGGCATGCATGGAACATCGCATTTGTTTGTATCTCGCGAAGCTAAAAAGCTGATAGGCAATCCTGAACATAGCAAGATTATTACCTGCCACATTGGTAACGGAGCTTCAATAAGCGCTGTAAAAGACGGTAAATGCATTGATACATCTATGGGATTTACACCTTTAGCCGGGGTAATTATGGGAACAAGATCAGGTGATATTGACCCGTTTATTCCGCTGTATATTATGAAAACACAAAACAAAACTATTGAAGAAGTTGATAACCTGTTAAACAAACAATCAGGTATGTTCGGTTTGTGCGGATATTCTGATAACCGCGATGTTGAAGTAAAATACTATGCCGGAGACAGTGACGCAATTATGGCAATGAAGACATATTCTTACAGTATTGTAAAATATATAGGTGCTTATACTGCTGCAATGGGAGGTGTTGATGCCATTGTCTTTACCGGCGGTGTCGGTGAAAACGGAAGTGAAGTACGCAAGTTGGTATGTGAGCGTTTGGCGTTTATGGGAATTGAACTTGATGAAGAAGCCAACAAACTGCGTGGTAAGACCGTTGAGATTTCAAAAACCGGATCAAAAGTCAGAGTTTTTGTTATTCCTACAAATGAAGAGTTGGTTATTGCTCAGGATACTAAAAAACTGATTTAATCAACCGTAATTTTTGCAATTGAGCCGTCGTTATAATTCGACGGCTTTTTTGTTACTTGAAAAAAAATAAATCAGAAATATATCGGCTTGAGGAGGGACAATATTATGTGGCAGTATTTATTATTGGCCGGATTTACGGCTTTTAGTGCCAATGCGCAGGACGTAATTGAAACTTTGGCAAATGAGAATAGTGAAACAGTTGTGTTTGGTGAAGCTCAAAATGCTAACGGAAGCGTGAACGAAGTTTTATTGGAGCAGCCCCAAAATGCCGGTAACCCGTTGGGAGACCCCATTCCGGATTATGTTCCGCAAACTAATAACCAGCAGATTATTCATGCTCAGGCAACTCCTTTGCAAGATATAAGCGGGGTATCGCAAGTTAGTGAGCAAAACCCGTCCGACAGCCAGATGACACCAGCGCAGATGAACAATGAAATACAGAACAAATTGTATCAAGAAGGCAACCGTATTTATGACGTGCAGTCATATCCGGCATCTGACCTTGAAACTATTAATAAAAACGGACAAGATGAAGCTATAACTAACTATCCGGCTTATTAAATATAGCCGTAACTATAAAGCAGCAAAAATATGCCCAAACAAACACGGTAGATGACAAATGGTAAAAAAGTGCGGGTTTTGAGCCACTGCATCATGACACCGATTGCAAAAAGTGATGCCAAGAAAGAAAAGAAAATACCTTGAGAAGCTATAAAAAGGGAGACATCTCCGCCGTGTTTAATTATATCATACAAAACCAACAACCCTGCTCCGGCAATGGTGGGAACTGACAGTAACATACAAAACTTGGCAGCCTCTCGGCGTTCTATGCCCAATAGGCGGCTTGTGGTAATGGTGATACCGGAGCGTGAAGTTCCCGGAATTAAGGCAAAGCACTGGGCCATACCGATAATAAGTGCATCTTTCCAATCCATATCGTCAATTTTGCGAACAGAGGCGGCATAGCGGTCAGCAACCCACAGAATTATGCCGAAAGCAAGGATATTCCAGCCGATGATTTTGGTGCTGCGCAAAGCATCTGTGCCATGATAATGCAAAGCAAGACCTACAAATACAGCCGGAATTGTGCCGATAACTACCAACCAGAATAAGCGACAGCCATAAGTTTGCATATTGGGAATAAATTTAGTTTTGAACAAATCGACCAATATACGCCATATATCTTTGGAAAAATATAGCATTACAGCAATGATTGAGCCAATATGTACGGCAACATCCATATCGAGTCCCTGATCAGGGAAAGAGGTGAATTTAGAAACCAAAATCAGATGTCCTGAAGAACTGACCGGCAAAAATTCGGTTAACCCCTGCACTACCGATAATACGATGATTTGTAATAAACTCATTTTATTCTCCCATATAAGTGCCGTTAATGGTTTGGCATTTTTTATTGTTTATATCCAGCAAAGAGTGAGGGCGAAAACGCACATTGTTTAGCGATGCGCCCCAATGCAAATGTGGCCCCGTGGCGCGTCCGGTTTTGCCGACAAGTCCGATAATATCGCCTTGTTTGACAATATCACCCTCTTTTACTTTGGCTTCTTTTAAGTGGGCATAAATGGTTTGTAAACCTTGTCCGTGGTCGATTATAACCATATTGCCGGTGTAAAAATAATTTTTACCGCTCAAAATAACCTTGCCATCACCTGAGGCTTTGACGGGCGTTCCTTCGGGGGCGGCAATATCTGTACCGCTGTGAGGGCTTTTGGGGGTACCGTTAAAAATTCTTTGGTTGCCGAAATGACCGCTGATACGCCCCTCAACCGGCAAAATAAAGCCGTTTTTCCAATAGTTGCCGGCGACATAATGGGTGAGAGAGCGTCCGACATCTTTTTGTTCTCGCAAGATTTCGGCTTCATGGCTTTTTCCGGGAGTAACTTTTGACGGTGCCACGCCGTCAACTCTTTGGATATCCCATTGAGTGGGCTCAATTTGTAACTCATAAAATGTTCCAGCATCGGTCAATGGATAACTGCCAATGGTTACGGTTGACGGGGTATCACGATGAAAGGCCAATAAGGCAACTCCGTCCGAAGTTACCTTATAGTCTTTTTTATTTTTGGGCTTATACTTGGCATCAGATAGCTTTTTTATGCCAACTCCGCTAAATAAGGTCATATTTTTGGCATTGGAATCTTTTATCAAAACCAACTCACCTTGTTTAAGTTCGCCGCAGATATCTACTGCATGAGCAGTTGAGGTAATTAAACCCAAACTACAAATTGTCAAACAAATCACCTTGTAATTCATCTTTTTTTCCTACCGGTCTGGTTTTAACAACGCCGTCAACAAATCGGATATCTAAACGATGACTATGACGGGCATCGTTGACATTGTATATAGTTTTTCCTTGGTCATTTTTAACCCAAGAAAAGCCGCGTTTTAGTACAGATTCTATTGATACAGAGTTAAGACGCAAGTTTAAGTTATCTATACAATCAGTTTGTTTTTCAATAATATTTTTTATATATATTGGTTTTATCTCATTTAAGCTGAGCTGATTGTTTTTGACTGTCAAATAATTGTTAAACGCAAGGTTCAAACGCTCCACTCGATCGTCCAGTTTTTGCACATTATCACTCAAAATTTGTTCAAGATTGGGAATACCGCGAGCCAGTCCATCAAGCAGATTTTTGTTTTCTATATATAGGCGGTGGATTGAGTTAATCATGCGGCTACCATGCAACATAAGTTTTGAAGCCAATTCTGATTTTACCGGCACAACAAATTCGGCGGCACCGGTAGGTGTCGGAGCACGGACATCAGCAACATAGTCTATCAGCATGGTATCGGTTTCGTGTCCGACGGCAGAAACAATTGGAATATCAGAATTATAGACTGAACGAACAACAATTTCTTCATTAAAACACCACAGGTCTTCAAGACTGCCGCCACCACGGGCAACAATTAAAACATCGGGGCGAGGAATTGGGCCATTGGGAGAAAGTCGGTTAAAACCTTCAACAGCGGCGGCAATTTGTTCAGCGGCGCCCTCGCCTTGCACCAAAGTCGGCCAAACAATAATTCGGCACGGAAAACGGTCAGTTACACGGTGGATAATATCACGAATTACCGCGCCGGTCGGACTGGTGACAACACCGATAATTGTCGGTAAAAACGGTAACGGCTTTTTATGAGCGGGATCAAACAAGCCCTCTGAAGCAAATTTTTGCTTGCGTTCTTCAAGAAGTTTGAGCAAAGCTCCGGTTCCGGCGACTTCGAGTTTTTCGATAACCAATTGGTATGAGCTTTTGCCGGCAAAAGTGGTTATGCGCCCCGTAGCAACGACCTCTAACCCGTCTTCGGGCTTGACTGCAAGGCTCATTGCTACACCTTTCCAGCAAACTGCTGATAAAATAGCGTTTTCGTCTTTTAGCGAAAGGTAATAATGCCCCGAGTCGGCACGTTTGCAACCGAAAATTTCACCTTTTACTCGTACTTGAGAAAAAGTGCTTTCAACCATTTTTTTAATGGCAGCAGAAATTTCGGTAACGCTAAATTCAGGCAACTGTTCTATCATTTGTTATCCTTTATTGCAGATGATAGTATAGTATATATGATAAAATGCAATGCAAAAGAGCGTTTTCCCCCGAAAGGAAAAACGCTCTTTTTTTTAAAGAGTTATACGTGCTTGCTCTTGTAGAGCAAATAGCTGACAGCGAAACGTAATTTCAACTGCCGGTCATACATGACTGGATGCCTCATGTATGAGGCTAGTTCCACATTTGATGTGTGATCCAGCTGATAGTTGAGTTCTTGCTGTACCCCATCGAGGATAATAGCAAGTTCGTTTCCTCCATTAGCCTCTACCTCCAACCCAACTTCTATGAAAGCTGTTTGCGACAGCATTTCTTCAAGCTTGTGCTTTAATATACACCGCACAATAAGATCTTTGGCTTTTTCTTCACCGTATGTCTTAATCGTAGCAATAAGCATATTTGCACTCGGCATGTACGGACCAAGGAGATAGTCCTCAACGGATTTCTCTTCTGCCATATTCAGCAATAATTCAAATTGCTGATCCGAGAGCATTGAAGGCATCATCTTTGAAATGATGCGCTGTGCATCAGAGCTGCTCTCAACATAAGATCTGCTCTTTTGAGACAGGGTCTCGTAAGCAAAGACCTTAGCCAGGCGTGTTTGAGCATTTTGATCTGTTATTTCACTTGCTGCACTGATGAAGGCTATAACACCTTCATCAGAGAGTTTTTGGCCAGAGGCATGGAACACCTCATACTGCTGCAAACTCATACTCCCCTGTGCTTCTGGTTCTATTAAAACCTTTCTGCACCAATTGGCAAATTCATTCATGTCTTTACATTTGTCAATGTGCGATTTTTGGGCTTTAATCCTCTGAGCTTTTTCAATTTTAGCCTGGAACTCGGCATTGTTTTTAGTGTAGCTCAAAGCTGTTTCCAGAAGCCCCTGTTCTTTTAATCCATATTTCTCAGTGTAGAGAATAATGGCTTGCTGAACATCGGGAACATCACTTTTTTTGAGCATTGCAATCACGCCCTCTTTTGCTGGAGCGTGTGCTGTTATGTAACTTTGAACAGCTCCATACATACCTTGTTCGAGCAGGTATACGAATTGCTCTTTGTTGAGGTAGTACCATCCGCTCAAAATTAACATCTCCCGGTCTCTGTTGTCACCTTTGTTCCAAATATAGTCTTGACCATATTTGGGGACTGTTTTCAGATAATCAACCGTATAATTAATCTTCTGAAAATAACGCCGGTAGCTTCTGGCACTATGCCCCTGAAAAAGGCTAGCCATAAACTTTTTGCGGGCGTACCATGGTAGGCAACGGATAGTCCATACATTCAGTTCATGAACGAAATCACCAAATGTTTCGTTTACACACAAGTCAACCATTGTTCCTGGAACAATTAGGCTCCAAAAGTAGAAACATGGGGGAAGGGCAAATAAGAAAAATATGATAATCGCCAAAATAACGATTCCCAAAGCCTCGCCCCAATTTTTCAGGTTTTCGGGCAGATTTTTGAGCCACATTTTGAATCTTTTCTTCCTGAGTGCACGTTTTTGCTCTCTCTGATAATTAATTGTTTGTTTTGCCATAATGAATAATTTTTAATGGCTGTCCTATCTCCATCGGAACTAATTTGGTTAAGCTGTCAGGGAGACACAAGAATGTGCTGACAACTGCCTACTTCTAGACTACGTTACATAAGCCAAAATTACAACCATTGGAGAAGCAGAACTTTCACAACAATTTCATATCGACTAATAATAACCATATCTATAATAAACATGGTTAGTATATCACTTTTTTGGGGTTTTGTCAAATATTACCGTATAACTTTTTTTGCTTGCGAAAGTTTATATTTGCTCTATATTGTGGGCAATAATGAGGAAAAAATGGTAGAAGTCGTAACATTGGGCTGTAGAATAAACAGCTTTGAGTCCGAAATTTTGAAAGAAAAGTTCAAAGACGTTGATAATCTGGTGATTGTCAACACCTGCGCCGTGACCGGTGAGGCAGAACGTCAATGCCGTCAAACAGTCCGCAAATTACGTAAACAGTACCCCGAGGCACGGATTGTGGTTACGGGGTGTGCGGCTCAAGTTAATGCCAAGGCTTTTGATAAAATGCCCGAAGTTGATTTGGTGTTGGGCAATAAGGAAAAAACCGCACTTGAACAATATCTCAAAGGCGAGCTGAGTGAAAAGACCATTGTCGGCGATATTATGAGCTATGACGGTTATGACGATTATATAATTACTGGTTTTGAGGGACGGCAGAGAGCGTTTGTGCAAATTCAGCAAGGGTGCAACCATCGTTGCACTTATTGCATTGTGCCGTTTGCCCGTGGGAAAAACCGTTCGGTGCCGGCTGAACAGGTCTTAAAACAAATACGCACCCTGCTCGACCAAGGTTTTGAAGAAATATGCCTGACCGGTGTTGATGTATGCTCGTATCAGCCGTCGTTCAGCGGTTTAGTGCGCCAGATTTTGGAAACATTTGATGATTTACCGTCTTTACAGTTTGGCTCGCTTGATCCGGCGGCAATTGATGATGAGTTTGTGGAGCTGGTGGCAAAATATAAAAATGTTCACCCTTTCTTTCATTTTTCTATTCAATCCGGCGATGATGCCGTGCTTAAACGCATGGGGAGAAGACACCGCCGGCAAGATGTGATCGATTTGTGCAACAAACTGCGCAAAGCCCGACCGGAGGCGGTGTTTGGGGCTGATTTTATCTGCGGTTTTCCGACAGAAACCGAGGAAAATTTTGCCAATACGCTAAAGTTGGTTGATGAGGCAGGAATTTCTAAGCTCCATGTTTTTCCGTATTCGGAGCGACCGGGAACGGCGGCGGCAAGAATGGAACAAGTAGATGTTGAAATACGGCGCGAAAGAGCAAGAATTTTGCGTGAAAAAGGAGATAATAGCGATGAGTAGTTGGCTGAATCGTTTGGGGTTGGGCTTGAAAAAGTCGTCTTCTAAGCTGACGGACGGCATAAGCGGTATTTTTACCAAAAAGAAACTTGATGCCTCTACTTTGGAAGAGTTGGAAGAACTTTTAATCAGCGCAGATATGGGGGTTAAGACCTCAGCCAAAATTGTTGCGGCTTTTGGAGCTTATCGACAAGATAAGGACATAAGCGAAGAAGAAATAAAGACAAAATTGGCTGAAGAAATTGAAAAGATTTTGTTACCATGCCAGAAATCTCTTGAAATTGATAGTAATCAAAAGCCGTTTGTTATTTTAATGATCGGCGTCAATGGTGCCGGCAAGACAACAACTATCGGTAAATTGGCGCAAAAATTAAAGCTTCAGGGTAGAAAGGTTTCGCTGATTGCAGCCGATACGTTCAGAGCGGCGGCAGTTGAACAATTACAGGTTTGGGGAGAGCGCGCAGATGTCAGAGTTTTTGCCGGTCCTAACGGTTGCGACAGTGCAGGACTGTGCTATGACGGACTGGCTCAGGCAATAAAAGCCGGTGATGATGTGGTGTTTATTGATACGGCAGGACGGTTGCAAAACAAAAGCGGTCTGATGGACGAACTGAAGAAAATTGATAAAGTTATAAAGAAGATTATCCCCACGGCACCGCATGCCACGATTTTGACATTAGATGCGACCAATGGGCAAAATGCCATGGCGCAGGTAGAGATATTTGGCGAGGTGTTGAAAGTTGACGGCTTGGTTATGACAAAGCTTGATGGAACGGCAAAAGGCGGGATTTTGGCAGCAATCGCTGACGAGCACCCTACTCCGGTGTTTTATATCGGCGTGGGCGAAAGCATTGAGGATTTGAACGAGTTCAACGCACACGAGTTTGCAAAAGGGTTGTTAGGTATCAGATAGCTACATACAAAAATATGTCGAAAAATTAGGTAGATATATGATTTTGCACAATTATATTTAATCCTTGCATACATAATATTTTTGCTATAACATCGGCTCAAAAAATAAGAAATGAACGTTAGTTTGTGGTGAGATGTTATGCAACCTAAAGTTTCGGTGATTGTACCAGTCTATAATGTTGAACAATATTTGAGGCAGTGCCTAGACAGTTTGATTAATCAGACACTAAAGGATATTGAAATTATATGCGTTAATGACGGCTCAACCGATAATTCGCTTGAAATTTTACAATCTTATGCAAAACAAGATGATAGAATCAAAGTAATAAATAAAGAAAATAGTGGTGCTGGAGGTGCGCGAAACAGAGGTATAATAGAGGCTTCTGGGAAATGCCTTTATTTTATGGACGGAGATGATTATTTACAACTTGATGCACTTGAAAAAATTTACCAGAAGATAGCAGATACAAATGCAGATATATGCGTATTTAAGAACAACGTTTATCGTCAGTCATCGCGTGAATTAGCTCTGTGTAGCTGGGAACGTCTTATATCAAATATTCCAGATAAAGAAACTTTTAATAAATATGATATTCCTAAGGTGTTTTTTCAATTTTGTAATATACCTGCATGGTCAAAAATGTACAGAACCTCTTTTATTAAAGATAATAAAATAAAATTTCAGAATTTAAGAACATGTAATGATGTTTATTTTAATTATGTAAGTTTGATTTTGGCTAGTTCAATCACGTTTTTAAATAAAACATTATTAACTTGGAGAACAGAACATTGTTGTACAACAGCAACCAGAGGAAAATATGTATATAATATACTAGAAGCATATAAGGCGGTCAAAAATAAATTAAGCAAAGAAGATTTGAGCTTATTACATAATACCTTTTATAAAGCAGCCAAACACTCTTTCAATTATGAAATTAGCATGGTAGAAGATAATAGGAAAGATTATTTAGCTTTAAAATTTTACTGGTTTTTGCCTTTTAAATACTGGATAAAAAAAGCAACTGAAATATTTGCGAGAAAAATATTTTCGGTGCAAAATTTAAAAATTCATAAAATAGGAATCAGACTGAAAATTTAAAACATGAAGCTTGTTGAAAAAATGTAGCAACTAAGTATCCAATTGAAATGTATAAAATATAAATATCTAGGAAACTACAAATCTTGTATGAATAAGGGGAATAATTAATGCAAAATACAAAAGAAGAAAAATCATCACGCATAAAAGTATCAGTCATTATACCAGTTTATAATGTTGAACCGTACTTACGACGTTGTCTAGACAGTGTCGTTAATCAAACTCTAAAAGATATTGAAATTATATGCATTAATGACGGCTCAACCGATAATTCGCTAAAAATTTTAGAAGATTATGCGAAACAAGATGATAGATTAAAAATTATAACAATACAAAATTCAGGTGTTTCGGTTGCCAGGAATATTGGTATTAAAAATTCAACAGGGGAATACATTGGTTTTGTCGATAGCGATGACTGGATTGATTTTGATTTTTATGAGAAATTGTATAATAGCGTAGAATTAAATAACTATGATATTGTAAAAGCTGATATGATAAGAGTTTATAGTAATAAATCTGAATTATCATCTCTAAATAATCAAATTAAAAACAACATATACTTTTTTACAAGCGAATTCTACTCTGCGATATATAAGAAAAATTTTTTAAATAATAACAAAATATTGTTCCCTGTAAATATTATAACAGGAGAGGATATTGTTTTTTCTTTGCAATGTGTCCTTGCCAAACCAAATTTGTGCATAATGAAAGGTACTAATTATTATTATTATAAGGAGAGAGAAAATAGTAAAAGTAAGACTTTATCTACACAAAAAATATTATCTTTATATGAACAAATTACCACAATAATAAATTTGTTAAATTCCTCTGATATCTCCAAAGAAGAGTATGCTAATATTGTTGAAAGATTTAGTTATAGACAAATGATTCGTCGCTTAAAACTTGGAGAGTATAATTATCAAGCTTCTTTGGACATCCTGACTGAATTACAGAAAAGATTGAAATCTCTTTTGAAATATAATTTGCCAGATATTGTTGATGTGGATTTAGAAGATTTGTGTCAAAAATATATAGGAAAGTTAATTTCTTTATCAGACGTGCAATTAGAAAATATTGAAAATTATTCTGATAAAAAAGTACTTTCATCTGTATTAAGGGATAAAGAATATTGTATTAAATATTTATTTAAAAATATTGAAGATTATAAGCGCAGAAGCAAATCTTATAATTTAACATTATTATGGGGATTGAAAATGTGGAAGCCACAGCCGGAAACTATGAGATATGCAATAGAAAACAATGTTCCTCTTATTCGTGCTGAAGACGGTTTTATACGTAGCGCAGACACATGGTGTAATACAACAGTTAATACAAAATACATAAATGGAATTTCATATACATTTACAAATGATGTTTTTCATTATGATGCGACTCAATCTTCTTATATGGAGAGACAAATAAATAATCCAGATTTTGTTTTGACGAAAGAACAGCGTATAAGAGCAAAAAATGCAATAGATTTTATAATTAAAAATCATTTAACAAAATATAATCATCAGCCGATATATACACCAAATATTGGTAGAGAGGGTGTACTTAAAGTGTTGGTTGTTGATCAATCGTACGGAGATTTTTCTATTTCGAGAGGATTGGCTGATGATGATACATTTAGAGAAATGCTGGAAGTAGCAACAAAAGAAAACCCCAATGCTGATATTATTGTTAAAACGCATCCGGATGCTTTAGCCCCTGGAAGCACGGGCTTCAGGATATTACTCGACACTTCAACCTCATGATAATATTTATGTATTAAGAGAGCCTATTAATCCGATTTCACTTTTGAAATATATTGATAAAGTATATGTCTGTACAACTCAACTTGGTTTTGAAGCACTAATGTGTGGTAAGGAAGTGCATACTTTCGGTATGCCATTTTATGCTGGCTGGGGACTAACAACGGATAAATTAAAATGTGAACGAAGAACAGCAAAAAGGACTTTAGAAGAATTATTTTACATAACTTATATTAAAAATACGCATTATATAGACCCTGAAAAAAAATGTCCATGTTCAATTGAAAGGGCTATGGAATATTTAATTGAATTAAGAGATGAATATAAAAATAATCCAATTCCTCCTGTTAAAGAAAAAGGTGATAAAGATATTTCATTTATTCAAAAAATATTTTCAGTACGGAATCAGGCTATAAGAAAAGTTGTTACTATTTTTGGCATAAAGTTTAAGTTTAAATCTAAAAAACTTCAAAGTAGAAACAATTTAAAAACGTATAAGAAAAAAAAAATAGTTAAGGATTTAATTATATCTTTAACATCATATCCTGCGAGAATTGATACGGTCAATCAAGCAATCAAAAGTTTGCTAAATCAAACATTAGCTGCTGAAAAAATTGTATTGTGGCTTTCTGACACTCAATTTCCTAATTTGGAAAATGATTTACCTTCAAACTTACTAAAACTAAAAGAGGATGGATTGGAAATTGAGTGGTATCATCAAGAACATGATATAAAGCCTTATAACAAGTTGATTAATACATTAAAAAAATATCCAGATAAAATCATTATTACCGTTGATGATGATATTATTTATGAAAAAGACAGAATTATGAAATTGTATAAGGAATACTTAAAAAATCCACAATATATACACTGCCATAGAGCACATAGAATATTATTTAAAAATAGAAAAATTTTGCCGTATAATAAATGGAAACATGAGATAAAAAACGTAAAACCATCATACAACAATTTCTTAACTGGTGTTGGTTGTGTATTATATCCTCCTCATTGCTTTTATAAGGACATTTTAAGAGAAGATTTGTTTGTGCAGTTAGCTCCGGATGCTGATGATATTTGGTTTTGGGCGATGGCTGTATTGAATGGGACAAAGATTAATGTTGTTAAAAACAATTATCGGAATTTGACATATGTCAATGGAACCCAAGAAACTTCTCTTTGGAAAACAAACGTGACAAAGAATCAAAATGATCCTAAAATACAAAAAGTTTTATCTTATTATCCTCAAATATTGAAGCGTTTAGATAAGCATAATTATTTTTATAATAATTTAGCAGAACGGATCTTTTCAGTAAAAAATGAAAATATGAAAAAAATAGTAACAATTTTAGGAGTAAGGCTCAAGTTCAAAAGTAAAAGACTTAAACAAAAGCAAAAATTGCAAGATATTGAAAAGAGGCTTGCAAACCAGCAAAAAATTATCAATGAACAACAGAAAATAATTGATAATTTGCAAAATGTAACATTAAAAAATAACCAAATAGCCGCTCTTACCGAAATAGCTATGTTGAAGACCAAATATAATTGGGATGATATAAAGATACCGGTTATTAAAAGTAATTCTGATACCGTTCTTGAACTGATAAATTCTGATAAAAGTATTATTCGTTTCGGAGATGGTGATTTTAATATTATGGAAGGTAATAATATTTGTTTTCAAAACTCCCAACCTTTGTTGGCAGAGAGATTAAAACAGATAATTGCCGATGGAGATAAAAATTTATTAATTGGTATTCCTTACCCTTATTATGAATGTTCAATAAATTTAACAAACGTCTCCCAAAAATTTATTTTGAATTGGTTTTCTAAATGGCATAAAATTATGGCAAAATACTATAATTATGATCGAATTTATTATTCAACTCATATTTCGCAAATGCATCCAGAATATGCAAATTATGATTTTGAAACTCATTATAATAATTTTAAACGAGTTTGGCATAACAAAAAAATTACAATTGTAACAGGAGATCGCGTTTACAATAATATTCAGTACAATATATTCGAAAACGCTTCTGAAATTTCCTATATATTTGGCCCGACTGAAAATGCTTTTGATAAATATAATGAATTAAGGGAACAATTACAAAATGTTACTAAAGACAATATTTTGATATTTGCGCTTGGTCCTGCTGGCAAAGTATTGGCTTATGATATGTATAAATTAGGCTATAGAGTATTGGATTTAGGTCACTTGATAAAAGATTATGATTTTTATAAAAAATCAAAAAGTATGACCAGTGATGAATGGAATAAGAGCCGCAGTGTATTTTTCAAAAAAGATTAAATATAAAAGATTATTTATCAAATAAAATTGCCTATTGCCTCCTACACATTATCTGAGGAGGCTATCTAACATTTTCTACGCAAATGCAAGAAATTTTATTTTATGTTTTTTTACTTGATTATACAGAGATAACAACTGAATAATCTCTTATTTCTTCTTCAAATATTCGGGAGAGTAGCCGTGAGGGTGGCGGGCGTGCAGTTTTTCAACATTGCGGCGGATTATGTCGTCCATATCAACACCGAGGGCTATGGAAGCGTTGGCCACGTACCAACAAATGTCCCCCAGTTCGTCAATTATTTTTTGGCGGGTTTCTTCGTTGAAATCTTTGCGGTGGTATTTCAGCTTTTTCCAAAGGTCGGCACACTCCCCTGCCTCGCCGGCAAGACCGGCAATGGCGTTGTCAAAGCGGGCATAATGTCCGCCAAGTTGGTCTGACAACATATGCATGCGCTCAAAACCGGATTGATCGTTGGCACTGTCTTCGCAAGTTACAGAATCGACAAACTTGCAATATTCTTTGAAAAAATCTTTTGCGTCTGGCATCTTTACCTCTTTTTTTGAAATGTGGCTGGCATTCACAAGGAATGACAGCCACAATAAATTAAACCGCTACCTCGCCGGTCAATTTGCCGTGGCACTGATAGTTTACAAGCTCGAAGTCATCGTACGTAAACTTGTCAATATCCTTGACATCGGGGTTGATTTCCATAGTGGGAAGCGGATAAGGATCGCGGGTAAGCTGAGTTTTTACCTGCTCAAAATGATTGTTGTAGATGTGGGCATTACCAAGCGTGTGAACAAACTCGCCGGGTTTTAGGCCGCAAACCTGGGCAACCATCATGGTTAACAGCGCATAAGACGCAATGTTGAAGGGAACGCCCAAAAACATGTCGCAACTGCGCTGATATAGCATGCAATTCAGCTTGCCGTCAGGAGTAACGTCAAACTGGTAAAAGCAGTGGCACGGTGGCAATTTCATCTGAGGAATTTGCGACGGATTCCAAGCCGAAACAATCAGACGGCGGTCTTGCGAATCCTTTTTGATACGATCAATGACGTCCTTAAGCTGGTCGATTCCCTCGGAATTCCAATTGCGCCACTGGTGGCCGTAAACCGGACCGAGATCACCGTTTTCGTCAGCCCACTCGTCCCAAATGTGAACGTTGTGATCCACAAGGTACTTAATGTTGGTTTCACCGGATATGAGCCAAAGAAGCTCATAGATTACACCTCTCAAAAACATCTTTTTAGTCGTGACGAGTGGAAAACCTTGGCTCAAGTCGAAACGCATTTGATATCCGAAAACCTTGCGAGTCCAAATGCCGGTGCGGTTGTCTCCATCTTGACCGTTCTCCATAACGTAGCGTAGTGCATCTAAATACTGTTTCATTTTTAATCCTTTTTTTAGTTAAACGTTAGTAATTGCTATAATAATTCTCTTTAATACAGATTGCTCGACAAACTCACCTTTGCGCACCATGACACGAGTGGTGATGTTGTCTAAATCAAAGTCAGGAAAAATCTGTTTGTATTTTTGATTTAATACCTCAATACAAGGGGTTATGTTAACTTCTTTACCTTTTAGGTTAGGATTTATTTGCCCCTTATAAACACAATCAATCACAATATCGGGCATCAATTTTGGACCGCCGGTCATAAAAAGTTTATAAATCGAAGCTCCGCCCGAAACATAAATATCTTGCTCAAAGTCTTTGAAAAAATTGACATCATTGACTACAAAATGATGCTCGGGATCTGTAACCTGATAATTGGTTTCAAAGCTTAAAATATAAATATTACGGTCTGGTAATGTGCGATTGGGAAAGCTTTCATAAGTTGACTGGCCGGCAACCACATTCTGTCCCGTCGTAACTCGCTTAAAACGCTGAAAATCAGATTTTATATGCCACGGGATTTCCGAGCCGATACCGATTATGTTATCGCCCTCATGGCGGCACCAGATTGCTACTTTGGTCATCCAAAACTCTCTAAATGCGGTTGTAAACTGCTTGGAATGATATACGGAATATTTCTTTTTGGCAAGTTTAACCGTTAAGTTATCAGCCGTAAATTATACTTGAAAATGGTTATAAGATGCGGTATATTGATAGTGTTGAGTAATCAACTGTGACACCAGAGGCTCTGTGAAATAGAGATTTCGGACCCGAGGGCAGTACTCGGCACCTCCACCATTTTAAGTTTATACGGGGGTGAAACAGGTTTGACGGGGTTTAGTAAAGGCAGTTGCTGTGTTCGGTGAGATACCACCGTTATCGGTTCAAATTAAAATAAATGCTAACGATAATGAATTAGCACCAGTTGCTTTGGCTGCTTAATTGTAGTCGCAACGAACTCAAATTCTTGTAGTCTTGGTTGACAACAAGTGGGGGATGAGCCACCCAGCAACAGAACGGCTCATTTTT
>JAEEYV010000052.1 GCA_016288295.1 Alphaproteobacteria bacterium | reverse complement strand
TGGTGAGAATGACAAGTCGTAATTTTATATCTGTTCAAAATAATTAAATACACATAAGTGATTGTATTTGCTTGTAATCTATTTTTATATTTTTGGGAAAATATTGACAAAGATAGATTGACATAAACGTTGGTTTATGGTGAATAAAGGGCTAAAAAAAGCCCCCGGTAAGGAGGCTTTTTGCTGTTAGTTTTTGGGTTTTATGGTAATCAATGTTATATCCGACGGAGCTAAAATACGCATCGGCGGTCCCCAATAGCCGGCACCGTTGGAAATATATAACACACCATCGCCAATGTTATATTTTCCGGAGAGATATTTGTTAACCCACTTAACCATAAAGTGGAACGGAAAAATTTGTCCGCCGTGAGTATGTGCCGACAACTGCAAATCAAAGCCTAAAGCTAAATAATCTTTTGCATGCATTGGGTTATGGGCAAGCAAAACCTTATAGTCGAACGGTAAACTGCCGTCCAGAAGATGAGGATATTCATCAAGCATACGGATATTAGGGTTGTCCGGAATACCTGCCAGATAAAAATTAAGCTCGTCTATGTGGCGACCATTAGTCGATAAAAAGGTAAAGCCCAATTGTTCAAGTTGCCATTTACTTGGAACAAGACCGTTATAATATTCATGGTTGCCGGGAGAAACAAAAACTCCATATTTAGCACTAAGTTTACCAAGTTCATTAAGATGAGGCACTAAATAGCCGACTGTATCGTCAATGATATCACCAGGCATTGCAATAATATCAGGATGCAGAGAATTAGCCATGCTGACTATTTGAGCAAGTTTTTGCTCTGATTTGTTGCGGTGAAGGTGTAAATCATTAATTTGCAAAATAGTTACCGGTGAACTGATTTTGCTACTGTATAATTCCAAATGTTTGACAACCGGAAGCTTTGTTCCCTCCCAAACACCATATACGGTAACAATAATCGCCATAATGAAGGTGATAATATTGGCTTTGGTTAAAAGAGTGATATTATATGGATTTATGCATTCTTTTTTGCCGGACAAATAATATGCCAAGAACCAGAAAAAATCTCTGGCAAAGAGCAAAACAAAAATTATAAATGCAAAACCGAAGCAAATATACCCAAAGTCTGCAAGAATATTATATAATTTGCCTTCAAGCCACATGTGGTGACGAATGGTTCCCAGTATTGCCGGAGTTGACCAAGCAATTAAGAAAAGCAAAAAAACAAGAAATTTTACAAAAACATGAATGTTATTGTAGCCGACAAGTGTTCTCTCGGTGATGAGCGAACAAGAAACAGCTATAATTAAAGATGCACAAAAGAAAATCATGAAACTCACCTATAAAAAAATTATGCCTCTGCAACGGTTTTGCGACGGTACTGTCGACGAGGTTTGACTTCACTTGTGGGTTCAGTATCGTCCGTATTGGTATTATTGTTAATTTCGATAATATGAAAAGACTTTTTGGCAGGTTGGGAAGCAGCAGTATTTTCGGCTGTGACTGGAGCTGATTCAGCAACAGTGTCCGTCGGAACAGGCTGTGCCAAAGCATCGTCTGCAGGTGTTGCAACAGGAGCAGAAGAATTGTCATTAGTCTCATATTGTTGTTCACGCATGCTTTTGCGCTCATTAATTTCAGTTACAATCTTGCGATAATGTTCGGAATACTGGCGAAATATCTCTGCCGTAACGTGATCATTATCACTCAAAGCATCTTTAGCCAGATCATTGTAGCGTTTGATTAAGTCGAGTGCTGTACCACTGATTTTACCGGCAATCGAGTTGCTGTCAAATTTATAATTAAGAGAATAGATTGTGTTTGAAGAATTGTTATTACGATATCTGTTATTTGTTTTTTTCATGTGTAAATTACCACTATAAAAGGGTTAAAAAGTACCAACAGGCACTCTTGAACAATGTATTATGTAAAGTCTGGAAATAAAAAAATACGACAACACTACGTCGTGCTTTTGAATGCATAATACAGGTAAAAATATTAATTGCAACCTATTTTTGCAAAATTATACAACGTTCTATACCTGAAAGATCACAAACTTTCTTGATTAAATGCAGACCGGAATTTATAAATATCGATACAATATTGTCTGCTTGCCCAGCTCCACCTTCAAGCAAAATATATCCTTGCGGAAGTAGTACCTCTTTTGTAACTTCTGCTAATTGACGATAATGAGCATAGCCGTCCGTTCCGCCGTCAAGGGCCATTAACGGATCATGTTCACGCACCTCTTTATCAAGATTTGATATATCAGATGTCGGAATATATGGGGGATTACTTATAATCAGCGAAAATTTTTCATTAAGCGAATCTGTAAAATAATCAAATTGCCGAAATTCAACTCTATTATTCAATTTTAAATTAATAGCATTTTGAGCGGCTATTTTGAGGGCCGGCAGAGATTTATCCAACCCCAGACCGTGCATAAACGGAACATCTGCCAGAATCGATAATATCAAACATCCGGAGCCAACACCGAATTCAAGGATGGAATCGCAGTTGGTTTGCTGAGCAATTTTGATTGCTTCTTCAACGAGAATCTCGCTGTCAGGACGGGGGGAAAGCACGTTGTTATCAACAATAAACCTATATTTATAAAATTCTTTACAGCCAAGAATTTTATCTAAAGGCTCGTGAGTAAGGCGTCGGTTTAACAACGATTTGAGCTGTTTTTCCTGACTATCTGATAATGCCGGATTGATGGGAACATTATTGGGATCACAATTTAGAATATGTGCTAATAACATGCGCGCTTCAAGACGAGGCGAATCTACATTTGCCGCAATCAGTTGCTGTATAATGTGAGAAAATATATCTGTCATTTAGTTTTTGGGGCTGTATACGGCTGAGAAAAGATGTTTTTCTTACGCATTTTACGAACCTGTTTGATACGTTGCTCCATACGTAACGGCATTTCATCAAGAGGTTCACACGGAGAAAATACATTCTTATACTCAAAACCGTACACGTCTGTCTGTGTGATGTTGCCCTCAAAATCAAAATTGGCATTGCTATGAAGTTTATCTTGCTCAGACATCGCTTTTTCCATATATTATCTAGGCGGCAGAGCTATATTTGTTCTTGAAAAGCTCCGAAAGGTGATCAAATGCTTTTTTTTCAATCTGGCGAACACGCTCACGGCTGATATCGTATTTTGCCCCAATTTCATCAAGAGTTTGAGGTGTTTCTGTTAACATACGATTTTTAACGATATAGGCCTCACGTTCCGGGAGTTCTTGAAGACATGACATCAAAATCTTATGCTTAAAACCGGCCTCTTGACGCTTGGCAAGGCTACCCTCAACATTTTGACGGTTGTCAACCAGCATATCTTGACGTTCACAATCATCCTCATCACCAACACTTACGTTCAGTGAGGCATCACCTCCGAGGCGGCGGTTCATGTCGACAACTTCTTGCTCATCAACTACAAGCTCATCAGCAATTTGTTTAACGACAACCGGCTCAAGCTCTTTATTATCATATATTCCAAGACGAGCTTTGATACGATTGAGGTTATAGAACAGTTTTTTCTGTGCGGCGACGGTACCGATTTTGACCAATGACCAAGAACGCAAAATAAAATCATTAATCGCCGCTTTTATCCACCAAATAGCATATGTAGAAAGGCGAACTTTTTTGCTTAAATCAAATTTTTTAACAGCTTGCATAAGACCAATATTGGCCTCAGAAATAAGGTCAGCCAACGGCAAACCGTAACGACGATATGTTAAGGCAATTTTAGCAGCTAAGCGCAAATGCGATAACACCAGGTTATGCGCTGCTTGAAGATTGTTATTTTCCTTAAAGTCAATAACAAGAGCCTTTTCTTCTTCCTCGCTCAAAACAGGAAAAGTCTTTATTTTTTCAAAGTAAGCAATAAGGCCATTGCTTTCAACCACCAATGGTAAGTTAGAAGATGGCTTGATAACCACAACTGAAGAATTACTACTCAAAATAAACCTTCTTTCTTTTACACTAAATGCGAATTATAGTCTTTTTATACAAAATTTCAAGACTAATTTTGCCATTCTTTATCATCAAGCGGTTCGTAATGTTTTACCTCGGGAGTATAAAGTATTGAAAAGTCATTGCCGTTTGCTTTCGGGGGGATAAAGTTTATAATCTTTACGCGATAACTGAAGTCCTCGGGATAAATCAGCAGATAAACAGGTTTTTTGCCTGTGCCGACGCAGATACGAAAATTATTGTCTGTCATATTCTGGTTTATCTTAGTCATAATCAACTCATCTGCAACTTGGTAATTGTCACTTTTGTTAAACTCGCTAACGGCAATTTCTTTGTATGTATTAATGTTTTTCATGACCAAATTGCGCTTACGATTTTCAAATATCGAAACTTCAGGGACCTTCGAAAGATATTGAGATACGACCTCCTTAACTTCAGATACGAGCTTGGCATCATTACATCCAGGCATATTGTCTGTGTTTAGGTAATTTTCGTTGTCATTTGGATATATAATCATAATCGGGTCTTTGCTTTCAGCAACATCATCAACTTCTTGCGCAAAAACGTTAAATGGCAATAAAAGTAACAATAAACACAGACAATAATGCATTTGTTTCTCCTAGAAACTTATTGATTTTGGTGTTCTCGGGAACGGTAAAACATCGCGAATGTTACCGATACCGGTGAGCAAAAGCATCATACGTTCAAAACCGAGTCCGAATCCGGCATGAGGAACTGAACCGTAACGACGCGAATCGAGATACCAAGAGTAATCTTCAACATTCATACCGAGTTCTTCTATGCGAGCGACCAGACGATCATAGCGTTCTTCACGTTGGGACCCCCCTATCAATTCACCAATACCCGGAACCAAAACATCCATAGCGGCAACAGTTTTGTTATCGTCATTCATGCGCATATAAAATGCTTTGATTTCTTTTGGATAATCACGAACAATGACAGGGCGCTTAAAATGCTTTTCAGCCAAAAAGCGTTCGTGCTCGGTTTGCATATCAACACCGTACTCCGGCTTATACTCAAATTCCTGGCCGGAATTTTTCATAATCTCCATGGCTTCAGTATATGTAATGCGAGCAAACGGCTCGTTGATGATGGTATTCAATGTATCCTGCAAGCCCGGAGCAACAAATTTTTCAAACAGCTCAATGTCTTCAGGACAATGTTCAATAACATGTTTAACGCAATATTTTATCATGTCTTCGGCCAAATCCATGTCATCAAAAATATCAGCAAAAGCCATCTCTGGTTCTATCATCCAGAATTCAGCTGCATGACGGGTAGTATTTGAGTTTTCAGCACGAAATGTCGGACCAAAAGTATAAATATCGCCTAATGCCATCGCATACATTTCACCATTTAATTGGCCGGAAACAGTCAAATGTGCTTCTTTGCCGAAAAAGTCTTGAGAATAATCAACTTTGCCGTCTTTAGTTTTAGGTACATTATTCAAATCAAGAGTAGTAACCTGAAACATCTCACCGGCACCTTCGCAATCTGAACCGGTGATAATCGGTGTATGGACATAGTTAAATCCCCTTGAATGAAAAAATTCATGAATTGCATAAGAAAGTTCAGAACGAATGCGAAAAGCTGCGCCATACTTGTTGGTACGAGGACGCAGGTGGGCAATCGTACGTAAATATTCATCTGTATGTTTTTTCTTTTGTAACGGATAATCTTCATTAGCAATATCGTATATCAGAACGTCTGAAGCTTTAATCTCATATTTTTGGTTGCCACCGAGAGACTCAACAAGAGCTCCGGTAACCGCAACCGATGAACCGGTGGTTAATTTTTTAAGTTCATTATAATTGGCTAAGGTGTTATTGGCTATTACCTGCATGTTTTTTAAGCAGGAGCCGTCATTGAGCTCAATAAACATAAAATCTTTTGAATCACGGCGGGTCTTTACCCAACCTTTAACTAAAACTTCATCAAGTGTAGTATCCGACTTGAGAAGTTGAGCAATTTTTGTTCGTTTTAACATTTTAGCCTTTTCCTATTAAAAAATTTTAACCAAGGGCAATATATAATACTTATCTTTAATTGTCCAGTATGCCATTGACAAAAAGTGAACTGTTGTTATTATAATCAGTAAAATATTACTTATAAGGAGCGAAAAATGAAGAAAATAGCGTTATTTTTGATTGTACCGGCTTTGATGTTGTTGGCTGCTTGTGCGGCAGATATCGGAGCTAATCAATACGACTCGTCATCTGTCGGATCTGTTACAAAAGCATTGAAAGGTACGGTAGTTTCAGTTCGCAGTATTACTGTCCGGGATAGCGACAGATCAGCGGGAACTGCTGTCGGCGCAATTGCCGGTGGTATCGGTGGTTCACAAATCGGTAGTGGCAGTACCGCCGCTTTGTTGGGTGCAACAGGCGGTGCATTGCTCGGTGGTGCGGCCGGCAACTTGGCTCAGAAAGGTTTGAGCAGCCAAAATGGTTATGAATATGTCGTTCAACTCGACCAAGGCGGAGTTGTTACCGTTACTCAAGGTAATGATGTATTGCTCGCTAATGGTCAACGTTGCATGGTATTATACGGAAACGGTTCATCTCGCGCCCGTGTAATTCCTTATAACGGATACTGATAATTCGTTTGTTTTAGTTGAGGCCTCACCACATGGTGAGGTCTTTTTTTGTTGCTTTTTCTTATATTTTATTGATAATAGCCGTTAAATTATGTCCGTGGGAGAAAAAAATGCTTTCAGATATTGAGATTTCACAAAAAAACAAGCCTGAACCAATCGCTGATATTGCAAAAAGAATCGGTATCAAGGCTAACGAACTTGAAATGTACGGACCTTACAAAGCCAAAATAAGCTTTGAGGGATTAAAAAGAATCGAAACATTATCACATGAGGGAAAACTGGTTTTGGTAACAGCACTTACACCAACTTCGGCAGGTGAAGGAAAATCGACTATATCTATCGGATTGGCAGATGGATTGCAAGCCATCGGCAAAAAAGCAATGCTCGCTCTGCGTGAGCCTTCAATGGGACCATGTTTTGGTCTTAAGGGCGGAGCAACCGGCGGAGGGTATGCTCAAGTAGTGCCAATGGAAGAAATTAATTTACACTTTACCGGAGATATCCACGCTATTACAGCCGCAAACAACCTTTTGGCAGCAATGATTGATAATCATATCAAACAGGGAAATCAGCTTAATCTTGATGAAAATAATATTTTTTGGCAGCGTTGCGTTGACCTAAATGACAGAGCCTTACGTGAAGTCAATATCGGATTGGGAGGAACTATTAATGGTACACCGCGAACCGATCATTTCAATATAAGTGTTGCAAGCGAGATTATGGCAATCTTTTGTTTGGCAAAAGATATTGCTGATTTGAAACAACGTCTGAAAAAAATTATAATCGGCAAAACTAAAGATGGAAGATATGTACGAGCTGAAGAAATTAATGCACATGGAGCTATGGCAGCTCTTCTTCGAGATGCAATAAAACCCAATCTGGTACAAACGTTAGAGAAAACCCCTGCCTTTGTACATGGCGGACCTTTTGCCAACATCGCCCATGGCTGTAACAGTATTATTGCAACCAAAACGGCTCTTAAACTAGCTGATTATGTGGTAACTGAGGCCGGTTTCGGTGCTGATTTGGGAGCCGAAAAGTTTTTGGACATCAAATGCCCTATTGCTGGACTAACACCTGATGCGGTTGTGATTGTGGCAACCATACGCGCTCTTAAAATGCACGGCGCTGTTGCCAAGGATAACCTCAAGTCGGAAAATGTCGATGCGGTGCGAAAAGGGTTTGAAAACTTGGAAGCACACATTGAAAATGTTCGTAAATTCGGCGTGCCGGCGGTTGTGGCAATCAATCAATTTGTCAGCGACAGCAATGACGAAATAAATGTCGTCAAAGAATTATGTGCAGATTGCGGAGCGGAAGCTATTTTGGTTTCGGCTTGGGAAAACGGCGGAAAAGGCGCGACTGATCTTGCTCAAAAAGTTGTTGAACTGGCTCAAAAAGCGAATAATTATGCGCCGCTATATACCGAGGATATGCCTTTAAAAAACAAAATTGAAACCATTGCTACCAAAATTTATCATGCAGGAAAAGTAGAGTTTGAGCCGACGGCCGCAGATAAACTTGCCGAATATGAAGCTAACGGGTATGGAAAACTTCGGGTTTGTATTGCCAAAACTCAAAATTCCATTTCGGCAGATGCAAAATTAATTGGAGCACCGAGCGGTTTTGTGCTTCCGGTAAAAGATGTCAGGTTGTCTGCCGGAGCCGGCTTTGTTGTGGTTTTAACCGGCAATATTATGACCATGCCCGGACTGCCGGCAAAACCTGCCGCAGAGCAAATTGATGTCGACGATGACGGTAAAATCTCCGGACTGTTTTAGAGTTTACAATCTTTGCAATCGTGACAGCGTTTTTCAATCTGAATGTTGCAATGTCCAATGCCGAATTTGCTGTGAAGCAGTTCGGTAACATCGCGGATTATGTTGGTATCATCTGCAATAATATGGCATTCGGCAGAAACAGCGTCTTCACTTATGCACCAAACATGAAGGTGATGAACATCTTTAACGCCTGAAACTTTTTTGAGTTCACGTTTGATTTGTTCTAAATCCATACCATCAGGAGCGGCATTCATCAAAATAGCCACTACTTTGGGAAAAGAAAGAATTGATTGATAAATCATATAAACAGAAATCAGCAAAGCAATTATGCCATCAACTCGATAAATACCAAAATAAACCGCACTTAAACCGGCAATGATGACTCCTAGTGAACCGAAAGCGTCAGCAAGGTTGTGTAAAAATACCATGCGCATATTGGTATTGTGTTTGGAACCGTGATGAGAAAGTTTGGCAGTAAAAGCATCAATAATCAATGCAACAATAGAAACCCAAATAATAATCCAACCGTCAACGGGTTGAGGAGTAATCAGTTTGCTTATGCCTTCAAATGCCAAATAAACACCGGCAATGAAAAGTAAAATAAGATTTACAAAACCACCTATAATTTCAGCTCTCTTAAAACCGTAAGTATAACGTCCTCCTGCTTTGCGACGACCGATTTTAAAAGCAAACACCGCAATTAAAATCGAAAAAGCATCAGAAGTGTTGTGCAAGGCATCACCAATCAAAGATAGACTGCCGGCAATTATACCGCCGACTATTTCAACTGCGCTCAAAAGCATATTTATGAAAAATGATATCAACAAATATAAAACTGTTTTTTCGCTGATTTCATGATGATGGTGTTCGTGTGACATGATGACCTCAATAAAGTATTTCTCATTTTGTTGTAGTAATAAATACTCAAAAAATCAAGTTTTATTGTCGTAATTTTGATATTGCAACAAAAGTACAAACATGCTACAAAGACGTTATACATAATGCGGAGGTAAAGATGATTATAAAAAATATTTTTTGGGATATTGACGGTGTTTTGGCCAATCTGAACTTTGCATATTATAACTTTTTGACCAAGCACCCGAAATATGCCCCAATGTACGGCAATATAAAATGGGAAGATTTACCCAAAGTTTTGCCGATTGTGCCAACCTATGGCGCATTGGAGTTAAAAACTCATCCCCAACATGGTACCGATATGGATTATGACTTTTGCCACAGTCCTGAGTTTTTTTGCAATCGACCGCTTTACCCTCATGTAATTGAGGTTTTGAAAGAATTGCACCAAAAAGGATATCGCCAGTTTACGTTGTCAGCGACGTGGAATGTTGAAGTCAAAAAGAAATTTTTGAAAGAGTTGTTACATGAAGTTACGGACTTCTTGACCATAGAATGTGTTCAGCATGGAAAATTTATGCATGATTCCGCCAAAGAAGATATGTTGAAATCGTGTTTTGAAAAATACGGTTTAAAAGCCGATGAAACTGTGCTTGTAGATGACCGAATTTATAATCAATATGCAACAATCAACGCCGGAGCTTATCCGGTGCGTATGAGATGTGAGTTTACAACCGATTTGCCAGAGGAACTGAATTGGATACCCGAGGTTAAAGATGTAGTAGAATTTAAGGACTGGTTATATAAAAATACAACGATAAGGTAGGAATTAGAGCTCTTTCTGCCAGCCTTTTGCGGCTCGGCTAACGCAGTCTGAATATTTGGAGCGTGGTTTTTGCGGACGTGCTAAAACTCCGCATACAATTTTGTCTGTTTCAGGAATGGGCCAAGGCTTACCTTCTAACTTATAGCGGGCAAGGTCGGCAAATAATCTGGCTTCCATATAGTCGCCAAATTTTGAAAAGCGTAAGGTCGGATGACGGAAAAAACGAGAGGTCATGTGACTAAATTGTGCTTCATGTTCAGGTAAAACAAAAGCCTTATTGTCAAGTAGAGTAGCAAAGGTATCGCGAACAATCGGATTTTTCCAACCACCGCCAAACAAAATCATGTCAAATGGGAGCGGAATATTATTCGGTACAAGAGTCAAAGCCTGCGCGGCAATGTAGGCTGCAAAATACTCAAAAGTATAAACGGCATCTGCAAAAGAGATATTTTGACTTTCGACATAGTTGAAGATTTCTTCTTTATGGTAGTATGCGGGGTCACCTGATTTAGGTAGTGCTGTTTCATAATATACACGCCCGAAGTCAAAAAGTTTTTGTAACATTTGACGGTTGAGTTTTCCGGCTTTTCCAAATTGTCCATCTTTATCAAACGAGTGATCGGTATGACGGCGGATATAGTTATCTGTATATTCATTAAAAGGACCGGCATCGGCTGCAAAAAGTGGCTGTTCATTGACTACAATTGCAAAATTAGAAGTGTTGCCACCATTATAATAACAGCCGTCACCCTCAAGTCCGGCAATCAGGGCGTTGTGTGGAGGGACCAGTGGCGCACCATCAAATCCGGCCATTATAAAATCAGAACGAAAATCATAAATAACCGGAATACCGGTTAAATCAGCCAACATCTGCCCAGAACCGATTTGTAATGTATATGGTTCTGTACCTTCTTTAAGTGCTTTTGACGGCGGATTGTGATCCAATGTTTTGCCGTGGAAACCTATGGCATCAATAGCCTTTTTATCAATATGATTTTCTGCGCAAAGAGAATTTATGCATTCGGCAATCTGTTCTATATATTCATCATGAATTTTTTGAAACGCCGGAAAAGAGTCAATTTCTGCAGCGGTCTTGTTATGTACAAGTTTCCTCAGGTGTTCAACTTCATTTTGCATATCTTTGGAGTACGGACTTGTATAGGAGCAAATATCGCTCATATTTTCACCATCAAACTCAGTCAAAACCAAGTCAACCGCATCCATAGAATTGCCTGTCATGTTGCCGATGATTGTATATTTTGGCATTGTGCGCTCCGTTTTAGCTCTATTGCAGAGAGTATAAACCAAATTGTGATAATTACAAGAGAGATAATTGTAACGACATACTAACATACTCTAACTTTGTAAGTTTTTTAAAAATCAAACACCTCGCCGGACGAACCAACGGGGTGTTTGTATAACCAGAGGTCATTTTTCAACCAAATATCATGCATAGTATGAAGTCTATGAACATATAAATGAAAAACGCAGCTACAACAGGAACGAAAACTGATAGTACTGCAAAGATGATCTGACCATAGAATAAGCATAGTAGGAATAATCCAATGTTCAGTATAATACCCACATTTCTGAAGATTCGCATAATGCCAGCCTCGTGATCATCGGCATATTCACTGCCATGCGTCATCTCGATTATGTTGTCATAATGAAGCCAAAATGCAACAATGTAGCAGATAATCACCAGTACTACAACTATCAACTCTATTAATAATAAAGGTTCCATAAGGTAAAAATAAATAAGAAAATTAAAAATAAATAAAAAATTAAAATCTGCATTGACTATAGCATTTTTTATATTTTTGTCAAGAGTAGCGCTTGACTTTAGATGTTTTTTTATTTATTGTGCAGATTGTAAGAGAATTATGACTAAATTATTAACTATCTAAATATTATTGTATATGGAAGAAAAAGAAAGGCGTGACGCCATTGATCTGTTTCAACAGAAATTTAATATGAAGCCGGCGGACCATGGTTATGTCGTAATTGATAAGTATGAGCGACAACGTGCATTTTTGTATGCCTGCGATCATGAGGTGGTAAAAGCTTATAAAAAACAACAAAACATTAGACGTTGGGTGATGTCTTGGTATTTAATCCAACTTGCTGTTGCTTTGACAACTTCCTTTGTTTCATTGTTCATATACCAAAACTTTTGGAATCCGCTTTGCATAGCCGGTATATCCTATTGGATTGCATTGGGAATATTATTTATTGTGTTATGGTTCATGGATAAACGCGTTTCCAAACTTATCAAACTGAACGAAAATATCACTTTTCTTAACTATAAGTGAACTCTTTTACAGAAATCCCCTTCCGGCTCAGCGCCTGAAGGGGATTTTTGTGTCTTGTAGTTATTTATAAATCACCTGCAGCCTTCAGGTAATTGTACTTTTCCGTCTTTTTCCGGCAGTGTTATATAACCTGTATCAATATCTTCGTCAGAATTTGGCAGTGTGATATCTTCTATCATTTTACAATTATCCATAACTTTATCTAAGGCATGCATGTATTTACTACCCTTATCATTGGGAATATTTTGTATTCCCTCTATTATCGGTAATTGTTCACCCATTGTAATGGTACAACGTTTAACTACTTTTGAATATAACCTCGGAGTTGACATCTGCCCAATCCAGTTGAAAATACATTTATCTCCCTGTTGGCCGATAACCTCAATGTACGCATAGTCAGGGCCTAACTCTTTTGGGGTAATTTCTTCCCGACTGCGAACCATAGGAGTATAAGGAATACAATTTTCAAATGCCGACAAAAATTCTTCATCAGCATCAAAATGGATCCCCTCACCTTTGATAGAGGCGTGGGCAATTCCGGTTACAAAACAGCATAATAAAACAATAAGTTTTTTCATTTTTTATTCATCCACTTCAACAGGTTGTCCATTTTTCATTTGTTTTACAACGGCCGGCGACATAATGACGCCGTCAGAACCTATAACCAGTTCGCCTACAGCTCCGTTATATCCTTTGAGTTGAAGCAAATAATCCGCAACTTCATCGGATGTCGGAACACGTTTATTTTCTTTATACAGATTTGTATATGCCATCATTAAAAGGTTGGCAACATCATAAGCATATCCAACTGAAAAATAGTTGGTTGAACCATTGGTGGCTGTCAGTTTTTGTAATAATTCTTTATTGCCGTCAGGAGTTGTAACAAATTTCATTCCTTCTACAGAAGCTTTGTCTTGAGCAAAAAGCAATGAATCAATTGCAACTAGCGGTGTATCAATCTTTTTTGAAAAATATGTTTTTAAGAAAACATCTAAGCTAGGTGGCAAAGCGCATATATACCAAACATCAAAATTATGTTGTTGAGCTTTTTCCAACATTAGGTCAAAATCCAAATTATCCATACTGAAGTTAAAACGTTCGGTAGCGATCCCCTTTTCCTGCAGTATTTTTTCAACGGCATCGGTATGTTTTTGTAATGCCGGTTGATATACTGCAAACAAAGCAACTTTTTGTGCCTTTGTATCTTCTATTTGCTTAACCAACTTTTGAGCCAGAATTTGAGAAGGCGTAAAGTGAGTGAAATTATACTTTCCTTTAGCAACATTTTCATCATTACAAATAGCTAAATGGACCTTTTTTGCTCTGTCTGCCAATGGCGAAACTACGTTCCCGGCCATAGAGCTCCAGCTTATCAGCGCATCTACCCTATCGGCATTAATTAGTTTATTTGCCGCAACTGCAGCGCGCTTTGTTTCATATCCATAGTCTTCAAATATGAACTCAAAATCAAGACCGGAAGAGGCAAAATTTTCTTTGGCAAATTCGATAACTTGTCGTACGTTCTGCCCGTTTTCCGCATATTTATCGCTCAAAGCATCTACTACCCCTATTTTAATAATCGGCTTAGCTGTTTCTTTTTTATCATCACAGGCGGCTATCGTTAAAATCATAAGCAATGTTAGCAAAATTTTTTTCATCTGAATACCTTTCATTGAGTTCAACTATTTTATTTAAACACCGAGGAAAGCATTTTTTCCAGGGTTTTGCCTGACGACTTGCCGTCATAGACAACTTGACCTTGCTCCAAGATATATGCCCAGTCGGTCAATGGAAGTAAAGTTTTGAGATTATGCTCCACAATTACAAAGGCGGTTCCAGTGGCATCTTTCAGTTCTTTGATTTTATGAAAAGTATCTGATGTCAGCTTGGGAGCCAGACCGATTGAAGGTTCATCCATAAACACCATACGCGGTTTGTTAATCAGACCGCGAGCCAAAGCAACCATTTGTTGTTGGCCACCGGAGAGATTTCCCGCCAAATCACTTAAACGTGATTTCAAATCAGGAAAATGGATCAATATTTCTTCCAGACGTTGGGGAAAAGCCGATCTATCTTTCCAAAAATGGGTTGCCAGTTCAAGGTTTTCCATAACCGTAAGATTGCGAAAAACACGCTTTCCTTGCGGAACACAGAAAATACCTTGTTCTACATATGATTGCGGAGAAGCGGTAATTTTTTTATCATCGAGCAAAATATCTCCCGCCATAGGTTTTAACAAGCCATACGCTGTTTTGAGCAGTGTTGATTTTCCGGCTCCGTTTGCACCCATAATTACGGTAATGGTGTTATCCTTCAATGTTACGGAAACATCGTCCAGTACAACCTTTTTACCATATCCGGCTTTTATGTTTTTTAGTTCAAGCATTATTACTCCAGTACTTCTACAATGGGTTGGTATCTTACAGATCGATTATCCAAAGACAATTGACCAAAAATGCTTTTGTTTTCTGTAACAATCTTATTTAAGCTATCATTTTTTCGCTTTAGAATATCTAATATAAGTGATAACTGGGCATAAGCAGTAGCCGACATTTGTTCAAGTCCCTTACCATACTTTTGATAAAAGGCTTTTTTAAACACTTCGTCTTTGCTTCCAACATTTAGGCAGAAACGCCCCTTGTATAAGTCAGGATTGGAAGATATAAAAAATGCATATTGAGAAGTTATTTTGGCAGATGGATCAATTTCTAACAACTGTTTGGTTAAAATATCTATTTCCGGTGGAAATGTTTCTATAAAGAAGATATCCGGCTCAGTTTGTGCAGCTTTGTGCAACAACAATCGATAATCTGTGGCTCCGGGAACAAACTTTTCATTAAAAACTATATGCATACCATATTCTTCGGCTAATTTGGTAACATTCTCTTCAACCAAATTGGCATACATTTCGTTGGCAGTTATCAATGCAATGTTGCGATATCCCAAATCTTGCATGTATTTTAACAACACAGCAGACTCATCTTGTGCGGCAGGTGCCATGGTATAATTATAGTCTTTTTCAGTAAAACGTGTATCACTTGATATTCCAAGATGAATTGTTTTAGTTTTTTCGGCAATATCTGCGGCAATACTGGCAGTTTGAGAAGTTCCGGTTAACAGAGCATCTACCTTATCAACATCAATTAATTTTTTAACCCCCACCGCTGCTTTTGAAGCAGATTGTTGGTCATCAAAATAAATCAGTTCATAATTAACATCAGGATGTTCATATTCTTTAACAAATTCATATCCCTCTTGCATTTGTTTTCCCATATATGAATTTGCTCCTGTAAGAGGTAGTATAATTCCAATTTTGACAACTGGCTTTTCATTTGCTTGGAGCTCTTTATTTTCATCTTTGCAAGCAGTAAGTGCCAAAACTACGCATAAGCTTAAAAGTATTTTTTTCATTTATTTATTCCTCTATTTCCTTTAGCTTTCCATTCTCTAGCTGTTTAACGATTGATGGTGTATCAATATGTCCTTCATTATCAATGTTGGATTGTCTGAACGAAGATTTGAAATTCTTGTTATTCAAAATATAAGATACAACTTCTTCTCTTGTCGGCAAAGTTTTGCCATTACTGATATGCTCATACGCATCAATAATCATGCGAACATTATCGTAGAAATTGGCGGAGCAACCAATAACGCGTTGTCCGGTTGTTTCTTCAAAATGCTTACCAAATTCAGGTGTTCCAGTGTCATCTTGAAAAATATAGGCTCCATCAAAATAATCTGCACTTAAAAGCAAATCATTTAAATTACCAATTTCTATGTTCCAATCCAATTTTTTTAAGGTTTTAGCAAAAATTCCTGCTTGTGGTGGAATAAGCTGAACATGTAACATGTCTGGATTAAGCTCTTTAACTTTTGCCATCGGAATTGTTAAATCAGTGTCCGTGGAGTTAACGGCAGTTTCTGATATGATATTAATTCCCTTTTCTTGCAGTTTTTGGCGAAAGAGCGGTAAAAAGTCATCGAACTCAGCGCAGTTATAATAAAATAAAGCCAAATTCTTGACACCTTTACTTTGGTAAAAAGTTGCAATCTTTTCCGCATGAGTAATCGGTTTTGTTGCATTATTAAAATTATAAAATCCTTTAGCAACATCTGAAGACAAGCCACAACTCATATGGATAATCTTATTTTTTTCCGCAAAATCAGAAGCAATGCGCCCCATCGTCCCCCATAAAGTAAATATTGCATCAACATTTTTGACTGATTTAAACAGGTTCCAATTACTAAGTGCCTTCTTAACATCATATTGGTCATCTTCAAAAACAAGCTGGTATTCATATTTCAGATTTTGTCTGGCTTGCTCATCTTTTAATGCTAAAGACATTGCTGATTGCAGGTTTTTACCTGTTTCAGCCATATCTCCGCTCAGAGGTAACGAGGCGCCGATTTTTACTATTGGTTTTATATTTGCTTGTGTAGCTTCTTTTTTCTCATCTTTGCAGGCGATGAGTGCTAAAAGTACGCACAGACTTAAAAGTAGTTTTTTCATATTATTACTCCTCAACCTTTATTACTTTTCCGTTTTCGATTTTCATCAAAACCGCTTCAGAATTGAAAATACCTTCATCATCTTGCGTTAGTGTGCCGACAACGCCATTGTATTGTTTTATCTTTGCCAATTCATCAACAGCAGAACTTTTATCTTTGGCATTTTCAAAAGCTTCAACTGTCAGCATAATCATGTCATACATTGTACCTACACCATATCGAGAAATTTGACCGAAACGTTGCTGATGCCTTTCCATGAAATCATCGTTAGCAACAGCGGCATCTGTATAATATGCACCTTCAGCGATTGAGGGATCAGACAAAGTGGCAAAAGTTTCAATACTCGTGATTGGCGCTGTTTCTCCGCTTTCTTTGTATTGCTTAAAAAATGAAGCAGCTATATTGCCATACACCATAGCCAGATAAACATCTGCTTTTTTCTGAGCTGCTTTGGCAAGAATCGTTCTAAAATCAGTTTCTGTCGGCGAAACTAAAAAACGGGTTACATGCATATCTTTGTTTTGGTTTATCCACTCCATAAATTTTTCTTCAACACTCAATGTACCATCATTGTTAGGTATAATGGCTATAATGTTTTTGAATCCATGCTTTTTGTAAAACTCAACCATACGACCGGAAGTGTATTTAGGCATTGTCCAGTCCAAAAAGTTATATTTGCCGTTTGCAATTTCGGCATCAGATGACAAGCTTATGTGAAGTATCTTGTCGGCTTCAGCGCGAGGAGCAATAATTTTTCCGGTTTGGGAGAAAGTACTCAAAATGGCATCAACTTTATCCAGTGACTTTAACTTGGGATAAACTGCTGCAGTTTTGCGGGCTTCGTAACCGTCATCCTCAATAACAAATTCGTATTTATTTTTGAGATTTTTCGTCTTCAAATCTTCTTCGGCCAAAACAATAGAGCTCTTAATTCCCTCACCGACCATGGCCACATTGCCGGTTAATGGCGCAATAATACCAATCTTAATAACAGGTTTGCTATTTGTTTGTGCAGTTTGTTTGTTTTCATCCTTGCAGGCAGTAAGTGCTAAAATCATACATAAACTTAAAAGTAGTTTTTTCATATTATTACTCCTTAATGTTAACTGGTTTGCCATTAACTATTTTCTTCAAAATTGCTTCAGAATTAAATATTCCATCATCATCCTGATAGAGCTGTCCAACAACGCCTTGATATGTTTTTATTTCAGATAATTTCTCTACGGCTTTTTCTTTAGTCTCGGCTTTTTCAAAAGCGTCAACCAATAGCATAATTGCATCATACGTATTACCTACGGCAAAAATGTTCTCGGATTTATTGTAAGAAGTAAATTTCTTGTAGTTATCATCATTCAGTTCCGCAGCATCAACAAACCAGAATCCCTCTATAACTTTTTTATCATCAAGAAAACTAAATGTTTCAATAGATGTTACTGGAACAGTGTTTTGATTTTCTTCGAGTCTTTTCAGAATAACATCTAATGTAGGAGAATATTCCAACAGTACATATAAGCCAGGATTATAAGAAGAAATATTATTCAAAACCAAATTTAAGTCCAACTCTTTAGGATTTGTTTTAATCTCCTTAAAATTAATACCATTCATTTGTAGTAAATGTTGTAAATTCCTTGAGATTTCTAGAGTTGCTTGATCTACTGCCGTGAAAATAACTATGTTATCCAACTTTTCATTAACTATTTTCTCAACAAGTTTTTTAACTTCGCTTGGTGTCTGGGTCCAATGAATAAAATTATATTTTCCTTCAGCCACTTTAGGGTCTGAAGCGCAAGATGAAATATGTAGAATTTTATTTTGTTCTGCAATTGGTGAAGTAGCAAGACCAATTTTAGAAGCAAAATCAATAATTGCATCAACTTTATCCACGTTCAAAAGTTTTTGATTAACCAGTGCTACCCTTTTAAGGTCAAAGGCATTATCCTCTATGATAAATTGATATTGATTTCTTAAGTTTCTTTTTGTTAAATCCTGATTTGCAATATCGACACTTCCTTTTAGTACCGTACCAATATTACTCATATCACCTGTCAATGGCAAACTAACACCGATTTTAACAACGGGCTTATTTTGGGCTTGTGCGGTTTGTTTTTTCTCATCTTTACACGCAACAAGTGCTAAAATCATACATAAACTTAAAAGTAGTTTTTTCATATTTTTACTCCTCAATGTTAACTGGTTTGCCGGAATTAATTGTTTTAACAATAGTATTTGAATAAATTAGTCCGTTATCTAATAACATTTTCCCTCTCGGGCTTTCATAATTTTCGATAACATTTTTCATAAGTGTTCCCATAGTTGTTGCATCTACTTTTTGCGGTATACCATATTTTTCAATAAATGTACCTATAATCATTACATTGTCATAAGTATTGATGCTGGCGGCCTGAGCTTCAATCCCAAATTTATCACGATATCTCTGATTAAAGTCTTCAGTTGCATCTTTCAAATCAACAACAATTTGACCATTAAACAGTTCGGGATTATTGCTGTATATAAACAGCAGAAATGAGCTCAACTTGCCGGTGTAACCGTAATCTAGCAATTGTTTTGAAAACAAAGTCATGCTGGGCTCAACCAAATGCATAAAAACCATATCAGGATTTTCTTGTTTAATTTTCAATGCTTCCATCTTGAAATCAAGTTGTTCCATGTTAAATCGATTTACTGATAATATCTCTATCCCATTAGATTTTAAAATCGGCTCTAATTCTTGTAATACGGATTCTGTGGAAAGATGATTAAATGCAACAAGGCTGATGGTTTTCATCTGGTGAGTTTTCATATATTCAACCAGGCGTTCTGAAGTCTCTTTTATGGAATAACTATTAACATAATTAAAAACATTGTCACTTATTGTGTTATCTACGGCGGAAGATATATGTATAATTTTATCTTTTGCGGCTAATGGTTTAATAATCTTACCAGCTGCGGTATTAAATGATGTAAGAGCTACTACCTTATCAATATATGTGAGTTTGTTATAAATTGCTAATGTTTTGTCAGGAGAATAGCCTATATCTTCATAAACAAACTCGTACTTGTATTTATTGTCAGGCAAAGAGTTAAGTTTTTCAATAGCCATCAAAGCTCCGTTTCTGCCACCTTCCCCAATATGAGCAATACCACCGGTCATCGGTAACATGGCTCCGATTTTAACAACAGGCTTCGTGGTTGCTTGTGCGGTTTGTTGGTTTTCATCCTTACAGGCCGTTAGTGCTAAAAGTATGCATAGACTTAAAAGTAGTTTTTTCATGTCTTACTCCTCATAAACTACCATTTGTTCGTTTTTGACAATACTTGTTTGTCCCTTTGAGTGGAACTGCCCTTTGCTGTCTAACGTATATTTTCCGGTAATACCTTGGTATTTCGTTCTGCTTAACAGGTACTCAGCGACTTCATCAGATGTAGGAATTTTATTTGCTGTTGGTGCATTTTCAAAGGCATCAACTATAATTTTTCCGGAATCATATAAATATGTAGCATACGCGGCATTTTGTCCTTCTAATCCCCAAGCCTTTTGATATATGGCAGGAGTTAAAATTGAACCAACATTATAATATCCTTCATATAATGCATAATTAGTAGTCATCGGTAAACCATCATTATAAGCAACTATTTTATCAACCTTCTGCTGTTTAAGTTCTTTGGTTAAAATATCAGCTTCCGGTTCAAAAGCATAGATAAAGACTGCTTGAGATGGGGAATTCTTGATTTTGAAAATCAAAGTGGAAAAATCTCGCTCCTCTTTATTAAAGCGATGTATGGTATATGCAATATTTTCAGCATCTAATAGTGGTAAAAGCGGTTTTAAAAACTCATCTGCTGCACCAATATTTTGGTATATTAAATCAACATTTGATACATTCTTTGATTTTAGAAAGTCAATAACTGCGGCATTTTCAGCTTCAACTGTTAAGAAATTTTGAAAATTATATATACTCAGTAGCGAATCGTCACCAAAACCAAACATAAAGTTAATAATCTTATGTTTAGCTGCCAGAGGGGCTACAATACGATTTGCAACTGAAAAATATGAAACAATCACGTTAACTTTATCAGAAAACAGAAATTTATTTGCTATATTGTTAATTGCTTTAGGATCCATCTGGTCATTTTCAATCGTCAATTCATAATGATACTTATTATCAGGATTTGAATTAGCGTCGTTGATAGCTGCTGTTAAGGCCTTATGTGCAGCATTACCAATCGAAGCCATATTTCCGGTTAATGGAAAAGATGCACCAATTTTAACAACAGACTTCGTGGTTGCTTGTGCGGTTTGTTGGTTTTCATCCTTACAGGCCGTTAGTGCTAAAATCATGCATAAACTTAAAAGTAGTTTTTTCATATTATTACTCCCTTTTTGTTTTATTCTTCAATCGCTTCAATTTGACCATTTTTGATGGTGTATAAGTAAGCATCGGTCTGCATCATACCTTCTTGATTAAACGATATATTACCAATTGAAAAGCTGTTCATTTTAAGATTGGTAATATTATTTATAACTTCTAATTTATCATTTGAGGTATAGGCAGCCCTTATAACCTCGAAGGCAGCATAGAATATTTCAGAATAATTGGTTGCATCGGAACCGGTGATTTGTTTGTACTTATTCAAATAAGGCTTTGTAGGCACGACAGCGCCGGAAAACCACGTACCTTCGAACAAGGTTTTATCTTCCGGATAACCGAATGACTCAACACTTGTGATCAAAATATCTTTATTGATCTCGCGCAATTGTTTTACAAAAATTTGCAATTCAGGTGGTTGTAATTGCACAATCATGGCATTCGGCTTATCTTCCAATATCTTATAAATCAGTATTCTGAAATCTCTTTCCCCACTGTTGATGGCGTTATCCGATATAATATTAATATCACCATTACGCCCGGCCTTGCGGATATATTCGGCAACCGATTGCATCATGGCAGTATTTTGAATAACAAAGGCTATTCGATCAAGATTTAATTTTTTTAATTCTTCAACCATTTTTCCGGTGTTTTTATTTGGAGGAGTGCTGGCAGTAAAATTATATTCTCCTTTGGCAACGGTTGGCTCTGTTGCCATTGACAAATGAATTATGTGGTTATCTTGAGTAATCGGAGAGACAACGGAACCTATATCGGAGCTAAGAGTTACAATTACATCGACTTTGTCTATATCTATAAGCTTTTTTGCGATGACTGCACTTCTCGATGTACTAAAGGCGTTATCCTCAATAAAAAATTTATATTGATATGCAGAATCTTTTGTTTGCTTGTCTTCTTCGAACATTTTAACGGCAATTTTCATTGATGCTCCAAAATGGGCGTATTCTCCGGACATCGGCGCAATTAAACCAATTTTAATCACAGGTTTGGGCGTCGCATGTTTTACGTCTTTTTTGTTGTCACAGGCGGAGAGAGCCAAAATTATACAAAGACTTAAAAGTAGTTTTTTCATATTTTTACTCCTCAAAAGTAACGAGTTTGTCATTAACAATTGTCAACAACTCTGATGGAATATAAATCAATCCTTTATCTTTAATAATTTTTTCATCATAAATCGTCGGAATATTATTATCCGTACTCAAAAATTTTGCGACGGATTGTTTATCCTTTGTCTGACTGTTTTCAAAGGCGTGAACAATTGCATTAAATGAAATATAACCGACTGTTGCCCCAAACAGATAGTTTTCATCATTATATTTTGTTTTATAACCGCTCAAAAAAGAGTTTCCAGGAATGGCGGGAGATCCAAAAACACTCCCCTCATAAAGACTTTTGTTAGCAATATTAAGTCCTAGGTCCAGTCCTGTAATGATGATATCTTCACCATTAATTTGTTTTAGTTGTTTTGTTAAAATATCTGCTTCCGGCGCGAAAGCTCCTATTATATAGGCTTGCGCATTAAAAGACCCGGCTTTAACGATATCTGTTCTAAAATCAGTTTGCCCGAAATTAAAGTTTGATTCTCGATATTCTATTTTTTGTTCTTCAAGCAGTTGTTTCAAAATATCGGTTCCACCAATAAACCCTGTTTGATTAACCGTAAACAAATAAACTTTTTTAATCCCCTTATGTGCAAGATAATCAGCAATTAAGTGGGCCTCTTGTTTCATGTCCGCATATACATTATAATTATATTCATCAGTCACATATTGAGGAAACCAAGATTGCCCAAAATGTATGATTTTGTTAGTCGTTGCCATTGGGCCAACAATATTAGCGGCAGGGTCAAACATTGTGATAATGGCATCTACTTTATCAACGCTTATCATTTTTTGCGTAAGATGTTGAATATTTTTATTGGCATTTGAAGAATCTTCAATAACAAGCTCATATTTGTTTTTAAGAGTGGTTGGCAGATTTTCTTGTGCCAAAATAAGACCTTGTTTTTCACTGTTTCCCCAAACAGCTAAATCTCCACTCAAAGGTAAAATGGCTCCGATTTTAACGACAGGCTTCGTATTTGCTTGTGCCATTTGTTTGTTTTCGTCTTTGCAGGCGTTCAACGCTAGGATCATACATAAACCCAAAATCAGCTTTTTCATGTTTTTACTCCTTGACAATAACTGGTTCGCCATTGATAATTTTTTTAATAACCGGTTGACCGTTTAAGATGCCGTCTGGTTCGGTGGTTATTTGACCAACGGCGGTTATCTGTCCAGCACTATTGTCCTGGATGTAATTTATCACTTTTTCTTTGTCGGTTGTGCCGGCTCCTTCATAACCGAAAGTTATCATTTGCAGAGCAAAATCCATATATTCAGCATAATCCGTTGATGTTTTTCCAGTTTTAGCTCGGTATTTAGTTATAAAATCATCTGTTGCTGATGCGGCGTCTACATACCATACACCTTCAGCCCATTCTCGATTTTGCAGATAAGTAAAAGTTTCGATACCGGTTACGGGAATATTAATACCAGACTCTTGATATTGTTTCATAAACACATCAATTACCGGCATAAATAGAAAAGCAACAATGTAATCAGGATTATTTTCCTTTATTTTGATTAGCATTGTGCGAAAATCTTTTTCATCGGGATTAACATGGTATATCTGTCCGATTTTTAGATCTTGCCCATTTTTGACTTTTGTTTGAAAATAATCAAGCATTGTTTGGGAGCCAGTAGCGTTCATAACAATAATATCAATATTTTCTGCGCCACGTTTTTTCAATTGTGTATACAATAATTCGGCCTCTCCTGCCGGATCAGAAGATGTAATAATATTATATTTTCCGTTTGCTACTGTCGGATCAGTAGCTACTGAAACATGCATAACTTTATGCTGTTCAGCCAATGGAGAAACAACAGCACCAAAATTAGACATGGCTGTAATTAATACGTCTGCCTTATTTGCATCAATCAACTTTCGCGCTAATATTGCCTGCTTGGACAGCTCGTTTTGATTATCTTCAAAAATAACTTCATAATCAAACTTATGGGGTTGGCGATTAAATTCTTCAAAAAACATGTTTGCAGTAGCTTTGCCAGCCTCACCCAGGCTTGCACCGTCGCCAGACAAAGGGTACAAGACCCCGATTTTAACAACAGGCTTGGTTGTTGCCTGCGCAACTTCTTTCTTCTCATCTTTACAGGCAATGAGTGCTAAGATTATGCATAATTCCAAAAACAGTTTTTTCATTACTTAATCCCCCTATTATCTAGATTAATCATCAATTATTACAGCATTACCATCAATAATCTTTTTTATAACTGACGGCGATTTTATGACTCCATTATCCTGAATCTCCAACTTTCCAACGATACCATCATAAAATTTTGTTTTCTTTAATGTATCGGCCAGTTCATAATCATTAGGAACTCTGCCATTCTTGACATAAAAATCTTCGTTGGCTTTCATGATAAGATCTACTATATCATAAGCATATGCAGGTATATTCAAAACTTTTGATGTAGTCTTTTTTGCCATACGCTCTCTAAACTCTTTACTGCCGTCTGGTGCATCAACAAAAGCTTGATTTTCAAACAATTGCAGATTTTTCGATAACTTCATACACTGGATATTAACTACAGGAATATCGATTTTTTGTTCAATCATTTTTTTGCGCAAAATATCCTGTCCTGGAGAAAAGCTGTTTAAAATCCAATAATCCGCATCAAAATCCAGAGCTTTTTGAATCATAAGTGCAAAATCACTATTATCTGGGTTGAAGTAAAATTCTTTATACTCTATGCCACGTTCATCCAAAAACTGGTTGGTTTTTACGCGCATTTCTTCGTTGCCTACTGTTTCCATATTGAAAGACACTACTTTTTTGCAATTTTGCGACACCAAATAATCTACCAATTTTTTAGCAGCAATATCTAATTCTTGCCAATCAGTAAAATTCAACTCTCCTTCGGCAATATTAGCCGCATTAGATAAGCCAATGTGTAATACTTTGGCTTTATCTGCAATCGGCGACACCGCTGAACCAACCGGCGAAAAACTGGTGACAATGGCATCAACTTTATCAACACTGATGAATTTATTTGCTATCACCGCAGCTCTTGAGGGAGTAAATGTATCATCTTCAAAAATAATATCAAACTTTATGGGAGAATCTTTGTGGTCTTCTGCAGCAAACTCAACCGCATAAAGACTGTTTTGACCAAACTCTGCCATTTCGCCACTCAACGGCAACATTACACCAATCTTAACAACAGGTTTATTATCAGCTTCCGTTGCTTCCTTTTTGTTATCGCAAGCCGTGAGTGCTAAAACAGCACATAAAACCAACAACCATTTTCTCATTGTTTTTCCTTTCGTTTAAACTCCTAAATAAGACTCTCGAACAGCTTTGCTTTGCAGAACTTCTTCAGGATTTCCCTCTGCTAATAATTTACCGTGATTAAGCACTATTGTATAATTGCACAACCGGCGGATTAACCCCATATTATGTTCAATAATCACTATTGTTTTGCCTTGTTTCTGCAGTCCGCAAATGATTTCACAGACTTGCTCAACAATTTCTGGGAACAAGCCGGAAAATGGTTCATCGAAAAAGTATATATCTGCATCTTGCATCAACACACGGCCAATTTCCAAAAGTTTTCGCAGACCATAAGACAGTTCTTCGGCATTCTTATGACGATGTTCGGTTAAAGATGTCATTTCCAGTACTTTTTCTAGACGATCCTGATAGTCTTTGATAGAAACCTCTTTGAGGCTGTCGACTAAATCATTTTCTGCTACAGATAATAATAAGTTATCAACGACAGATATTTGTTCAATCAAGCGACCATCTTGAAAAGTGCGAGCAATACGATATTTGCGGAGTTCGTTGGCTTTAATATGCGAACGTTTTTTGTCGCGAACAGTTATCTCTCCGGCGTCGGGACGTAACATTCCGGTTAAGATGTTAACAAGTGTCGTTTTTCCGGAACCGTTGGAACCAATAAGACCGATGGTCATCGCTTGAGGAATGTTGACCGAAAGGTCGTCAATCGCTCTAATCCCCATAAATTGCTTGGTAAGGTCTTTAATGGTGATTATGTTCGAACCGTAGGCCGACGGCGGATTGATATCACACACCGGCACAGTTTGCTGTTTTCTAAAATTTAGTATGTCTTTAATCTTTTTCATCATAGTTACATCCGATATTTACCAAACAAACCTTGCGGTTTGAAAATCATCATCAACAACAGCATTGCGCCGTATATCATTTGCTGAAGTTGGGCAGCTGTTTCATATGGCAACCCAATAAAACGTAATACTTCCGGCAAGGAGATCAGGATCAATGCTCCGACCACACTTCCTCTTGCCGAAGATAGTCCCCCGACAATAATAATAGTGAATAAGAAAATACCTTCTTTAAGTTGGAAACTTGAGGGATCAATAAAAGCAATATAACTAGCAAAAAATGCACCGGCGATACCTGATAAGGAGGCCGACAATACAAAAATCACACTCTTAAAGTGTTTAGTTTTGTATCCCATAGATTGCGCCAATTTTTCATCTTCGCGCAGAGCTTTTAAAACTCGGCCGAAAGAAGAATGGTTTATCCACTGATACAATGCGTATAAAACAATTGTGAATATTACAACCAAACCTAAAAACGCAGTATTGGAATAAAAAGTATATGAGCCAATTGCAGGTTTACCAATTCCAAAAATGCCCAGCGGGCCGTGTGTAACAGTTTTCCAGTTTTGCAGGATTGAAAATACGATAATTGATAATCCGGCGGAAACAATGGCATAATAATCTCCTTGGAAACGAGCTAAAATCTTACCGACTACAAAGGCCAATATTGCATTGACGACAATACCTAAAATAATGGTAGTAAAAAATCCTAATCCAAATGTGGTCATGCCGATTGCCGTAGCATAAGCACCGATACCATAAAAAGCGGCCTGCGCCAAAGATACCAACCCGCTCATGCCGATGAGCATATTAAGCGACAATGCCAACATGCTGTATATGCCAAAAAGTATTGCCAGATTTATTAAATATTCCATAGATTAGTTCTCCATATTATATTTGCTTTAATAATAGATTATGTTTCATCTTTGTAGCCTTTTTTTATCTAAGATACTTTGTGTTGTAATTTGTGAAGATAAATCGTCATTATTTCCCTCACTCGCAGGCCTACTTTTATCCTTTAATTGCTTAGTTTTAGGTTTTAAGCAAAAAACACGCGTCATTCGAGGGGTTTCAAAAGCATCAATTTTAATATCTTGAACATAGCTTGCTGAAATTTCAAAACCGTTCTTTTCAGCAATTCTTCCCAAATCATTAATAGTCCAACATTTGTGCCCTGTCGCCGGAGCAATACCATGATATTGTTCAAATATTTTATCATTTTCATCAAGACCGGATACCCATAGAACACCGCCTTTTTTGAGTAATTCCCTAAATTGTTTTAGAAAACTTCCCCATCTTTGCGGTTCAATGTGATGCATCACAGAGCTGCATATAATGAGATCATATTTGTGTTCAATGTCTTGTGGCTCATTAACGGCATACACTGTACTTCGATTACCAAATTTTTTTCTTAACGCATTAACTTGGATTTTTGATATTTCAGCAAAATCTACCTTAAAACCACGTTCTAAAAAATATTTTCCGAGTATTCCTTCACCACAACCATAATCTAAAATTTCGGCAGATCGTTCCGGCTCTACATCCTGTATGATTTTTTTAACAAAAAAGTTATCCTTATTCTCATCTGACCATGGAATAAATCCTTTTTTATAAACATCATCCCAAAATTCGCTGTCATACATATTTTATTTTCCTTTATTGAACATTTAATTTTATTCTTCAATAGTTTTCCATTTATTATTTGTATAAATTCTGAGAATCGGATCATTAATTATAAAGCCATTGGAATGAACAACACATTGACCGCTCATACAAGGAAACTCTTTTTTATTATGAATATATGAAACAATTTCTTCAGCCGTTGGTTTCTGTCCCTCTTTATAAAGAGCTTCATAAGCTTCAATCATCATGCTAACAAAATCATAAAATTCCGCTGAACCGTAGGTACTGTCAATATTATATTCTTTTTGAATACTTTCTACAAAATCTTCTGTTCCGCAGTTATAAGTAATAGTTTTTATTCCATCATAATTTTCTGCGACATAATCCATATCTAAACTAAAGGAATAGAAATTATTATATGAAATGCCTGCTTCCAAGAGCTGTTTCATAATGATATTTCTTTCAGGTGGAAAAGCAAAAACACCAAAATTTGTGTATCCGTCAGCTTTTGTTTTTTCAATGGCAATACGAAAATCAGTTTCACCCGGGTTAAATTCATTGATTTTATGGTTAATACCTTTTTCATTTAATTTTGTTTTCAAATAGGAAGTTAGAGGACCAAGTACACCTATATTTTCAACAAAAATCGAGATATTATCTTGATTGTTCTTGGCAAATGATTCCACAAATTTGTCGCTAAGTGCTTCAATAGATGTACCTTGAGTAAAAGCATATTTACCAAAACGTTGATATTTTTCTTGCTCGATAGAAAAAGCATATAACACTTTTTCTTTTTGGTCGGAAATCGGCGCAATAACCCTTGCCATAGCGGTCGTTATAGTTCCTAAAACATCAATATTATCCTGCATAACCATTTTATTGGCGATTGTCGGCATGGATGGCAGTTTTGCTTGGTTATCTTCAAAAACAAGCTGATAATCATAGTGCTGATTTGGATTAGTGTTCTCTTTCAATGCTTTTTGCATACCTGCTTTTGCGGCTTCTCCCATAGGAGCTTGAGAACCAGTTAGCGGTAAAATTGCACCAAGCTTGACCACAGGTCTTGTGTCTGCTTGGGCAACGTTCTTTTTTTCATCTTTGCAGGCTGTTAATGTCAGAATTACACATAAACTCAAAATCAGCTTTTTCATGCTTTTACTCCTCAGTTTTTACCCATTGACCATTTTTATATATACGGGATTTTACTTCAGACCGTACAATTCCATTTTCTTCAATTTTAATCTTACCACTGGCTCCGTTCCAAACTTTCTGTTCTTTTATGTTTTTCATAACTGCAAAGTTATTGGGAATAGTCGCATTTCCTTCAACAGGCGTATTTTCAAATGCTGTTATTATCATGTCTAATCCATCATAAAGATTAGCAGAACAAACTTCTACGCGGGTATGATATTTATTTGAGTACTCCTTTACAAAAGTTTCATTATTTCCTACAAAATCAGTAGACCAAACTCCTTCAATTGCGGGAAAAACCTTTGAATCTATATTACAAAAAGTTCCCAGTCCCGCGATATTGTTTTTACCGGTTAATTCATTATATTGCTTAACAAAAATACTATTCATCGGCTCAACTCCGAAAACAAGATAATAATCAGGTTTCATATCTTCGATTTTTTGGATGGATAGCCGATAATCAGTTTCACCAATAGCATATCGTTCGTTAGCTAAAACTTGGATATTATCTTGAGGTAGATGCTCTGCCATATAGTCCAGAATGACATTACTAACTGCCGCATGGCTTCCTACTAAAGCGACTGTTTTGACATTTCTTTTTTTCAATTGTCTCAGAGCTTCAGCATAATTTTCTTCATTTTGCATTCCGGTATTAAGTCCATATTCAGGAATATTTCTTTTTCCATGCGAACATGACAGTGAAATAATTTTATTCTGATTGGCAATTTCATCAACCGGCCTATCAACAATACCAAAAACCGAAACAACAACTCTTGCTTTATCCATATTAATGAACTTTTGAGTATTTATAGCTGCTTGTTGAGGCTTAACCATATCATTTTCAAAAAGCAACTCATATTTATATTTTGTATTCTGATTTTGCCATTTTTCTAATAGCATCTGCAATGCATTCTGTGCTCCAATACCGACATAAGACAAATCTCCGGACAATGGTAATGTCGCACCGATCTTGATCACAGGTCTTGTGTCTGCTTGGGCAACGTTCTTTTTTTCATCTTTGCAGGCTGTTAATGTCAGAATTACACATAAACTCAAAATCAGTTTTTTCATACTTTTACTCCTCTACTTTGATAGCTTTACCGTTTTCAATTTTTTTAACGCTAGCTTCGGATTGCACTATCCCCTGATCATCAATAGAAAATTTTCCAATGGCTCCATTCCTATTGTTAACAGAAAGCAAGTTGTTTACAACCTCGTCACTATCGCAATGTTCTGATTTTTCACATGCTTCTATAAATAAATCTAAATTATCATAAGTATTGGCACCGCACAAAAAGACCGGTTCTCCATACTTATTTTCAAACTTATTATTAAACTCATCTGTTCCTGATGCAGATTCAACAAACCATAATCCTTCAAAACTTTCTCTTTTTGGCGTTTCAATAAAATCATTAATCGTTGTCAAATTTATTTTTCCCGTGACTTCTTTCAAATACTTAGAAACAAGAGTGGCATCAGGAGTAATACCATCAACATAAAAAATATCCGGCTCACCATTGGCAACTATTTTTTGAATAATCATCCTAAAATCTATTGTTCCAGGATTAAAAATTTCTTTTCCGATAATTTTTATTGTTCCATCTTGCTTAATTTTGTTTTCCAAAATTTCTGCTTGCTGTGTCGAACCAATATTATTAGAAATCAACATTCCTATTGACTTAATACCTCTTTTTTTAAGTTCTTTAAGCATTAATTCTGTTTGATTTTCGTACTGTGTAATATTGTTAAAATTGTAAAACCCTTCTGCCGGTTGTGAACCGTATGCGCAAGTCATATGAATAATTTTATCCTGTTGAGTAATCGGGCTAACAACATTAGCTCCTATTGAAAAAACAGTAAAAACAGCTTTTACTTTGTCCTGATTAACCAATTTATGCGTAATCATTGCTACTTTTTTGGCATCAAAGCCATCATCTTCTACAATAAGCTCATATTTATTTTTTGTATCTCTTTGATTCCATTCATCCAGCGCTAGTTGTAGAGATCTTTGTGCAGAAATACCAATATCTGACATATTACCTGTCAACGGAAGGCTTGCACCCACTTTTATCACAGGTCTGGTGTCTGCTTGCACAACGTTCTTTTTTTCATCCTTACAAGCTGATAATGCAAGTACAGCACATAAACCTAAAATCAGTTTTTTCATTAATTAATCTCCTTTTTTTGAAAAATCCCTTTCGGACGTAAAGATAAAAATGTAATAAAGATAACAAAGGCTATCAAATCACGCCATTCTGATGCAAAAATCAGCACACCGACATTTTCTGCAAATGCCAGGAACAGCGCCCCAAAGAATGCACCACGCATATTGGCTAATCCACCGATGATCGCACCAATCATACCTTTGAACAACAGATTAAATCCCATTGTAGGCACCATACCAGTATCATAACCGATTAAAACCCCGTTGACACCCAGCACCACTCCGGTTAAAACCGATACCAATAAAATAATTTGGTTGTTTTTCATCCCGATTGTGTTGGCCAGAGAGGCACTATCGTGAACGGCACGGATTTTTAGACCAATAAATGTATGGTGCAATAAGTAGTTTAAGAAGCCAAAACAAACAAAATAAGCAACAATTGTTAAAGCTTGAACCAAAGGAATACTTGCGAAACCTAAATTGACGGTTGTTGCTGATTGAATAGAACCCAAATTTTGGTATTGCGGACCAAAAACCAGTAAAATTATTGACTCAAATATTGTATAAACGCCTAATGATGCTACCATCAATACCATTGATGATGCACCATGATTACGCATCGGCGTATAAATTCCGGCCTCCAAAAAGTATGAAAACAAAGCACAGGCGGCTATTGCGCCGATAACCCCAACCCACATAGGCAATCCGCACAAAGAGATTAATCCATAAGCAGTATAAGCACCTAGCGCAGCAACAGCACCTAATGTCATATTAAAAAACGGTGAGACAGAATACATCAAGCGAAACGCCATAGCCGTTAAGCCGTATCCGGCTCCAACGATCAAAGTATTAAGTAGTAAATGTAGTAACATCTGAAAAAAACAAACCTTATATTATCAATTCTTCGTGATTATACAGTAATTTGTTTTATTTTTCATTAAAAAAATATGTTTTGATGCATTTTTTTTATGCAGTATGATAGATAACTACAATTTAGTTTTTCCAGGCTTTTGATTGAGGGTTAAAATATATCGTCCCCAGTAAGCAAACGGCGTATCCATAAGAGCAATTATGACTTTTACAATATATTGTGCAAATATCATCGGTAAAATATCATAAATGCCATAAAACGCAATAAAGATAAAAAGAACCGAATCTATAAATTGACTCGTAATTGTTGATCCGCAGTTGCGAATCCATAAGTGTTTGCTGATAAAGCGTTTTTTTGACTCTTTTAGACAATGGAAAACAATTACATCCCAATATTGGCTGACCATAAATGATATCCAACCGGCCATGGTTATGCGGAAAGACAGGCCAACGACCGTTTCAAAGGCGGCTTGTTGAGTATAGAAAGGAGCCGATTCCCAATGTACAATTAAAAGAGAGTATCCCGCAAAAATCAACATTGCCGCAAAACCACAGTAAACCGTTCTTACTGCTGACTGTTTGCTATAAACTTCGGATATTAAATCTGTAATTAAAAATGATGCTGCGTAGATTATGACTCCGCCGGGAACATAAAATCCAAACATAGAAATCATTTTTGTGGCAGCAACAGCCGACGAAACAGCCATTGTGCAATAAAGAGCGGTTAAGGTAATGTATCCCTGGTTTTTATCTTTAGAAAGATAACAAATTAAAACAACGACACAGAGTGTAACTAAAATCCAAGCGAAGTCAAAAAACATGTTGCCTCCAGATAATTATGTGGTAATCGGTGTGGATTGTATACGCAAAATGGAATAAGTCAATTATTTATTTGAGGTAAAAGCATGAAGCAGAATCAAACGGCCGCTTTCCTTTAAGTGATCTATTATTACTTTTGCTGATTTTTCTATAAAATTTATTGTTTTTATCGATAGCCTATTTTTTCTTACAGATATAAAGCAAATGTGTGCTATAGCCCTGCTGATCAAGTCTTTCACAGGTCATAAAGTGCCATCTTAGAAATGCTTCATAGTCTTTTTTAGGCAGCTGTTCAACCCACTCCTGCATAGCATATGCTATTCCATCTGTTGCTACATTTGTGACATATTTACTACTTGTTTTATCAAATAGTTTTTTGAAGTCTTCTATGTAGAAACAGGTAAAAACTTCTGAGGGAACATCTTTAATTCGTCCCATATTGTCCATTGCAGCGTATAAATGGGACATTCCTTGATGACGCAACCCGTTACCGGTTACAAATGATGCACATGGTATGTAGGCAAACATACAAATTGCATTTTTCTTAGCAACGCGCAATGTTTCTTTAATTGCTTGATTTTTATCTTTTTTATTAAATAAATGATACATTGGTCCCAAGTTTAGAACCATATCAAAACTTTTATCCTCGAATATGCTTAAATCCAAGGCATCAGCCGTTATACATTTGAAGTTTTTCAATCGACGAGTTTTAGATCTCATTTTTTCAACGTGCTGAGGGACCAAGTCAACAGCTGTAATGTCATATCCCATTTTTGCTAAAGCAATGGAATAGCGTCCAGTCGCAGCTCCAATTTCTAGTATTTTATCGCTGGGTTTTAGAAATTTTTGAATATAATGCATAGTGGTCAGAAACTCTACATTGTGACCACGATTGCTAACCAGGCGAGTTTCTTCATCATATTCCGAATATTTATTAATAATAAGTTTTTTATACTTGTTTATAGCCATTCTTAATCTTTCCCAGGATAGTGTTAATTATACGTCTATAATGGTAGCAAATGGCTTTGCACATGTCAATAGACGGCATGCATAAAGAGGCAGCTTTTGAAGGCCTGCTGTTTATGTCAGAAGGTACTTGTTTTGTAATTTATGAGCTATAATTTTTACTTGTTTATTTCATAAAATTCGTTTATTATTTGCTTCAACAGTTAAATTACAATGTGTTTATTATTCAATTTTTCAGTACTCATGCAAAATATTAAAGCGGAAGACGGCAAACTATACAAAGTTCCCGTCATTTTGATTATTAGTGATGCTAGTACGGCGGAACAGCATGAAGCGATTTATACTTCTTTCTTTAGTGCGGTAGAGCAGGTTTATGGTACCGGTTGGGGAAGGAAGGGATTTCAGTGGGTTTACATTGATGAATGGAATATCGATACAGATAGGGGTACTAATCCTTTCTCAAAAATACAGCCTGTAGGAGAAGAAAAATGTAGGCATTATGATGAGCTGCTATCAGCAGTTATGAAGAGCCTTCCGGATATCCATCCTTTACCGGGGCAAGATATCAGCAAACACCCTCGCATACAAAAAGAGATCAATTCTTTGGTACCGAAATCGGCATTTCCATTGCCTTATCTGTTAGAGTATTATCCCACATCTCAATTGGCCACTAATGATGTGCCTCGTAATGAGCAATGGAAGTTGATGGGCAAAATAATACATCAGTTACAACATAAAAGGACCTGGATTGATGCTATTTTTATTGATGCAGTTAATCATGGCAAGCATAATCCTAGAGAATCTTATGATGCCTCGGCTGTTCCTAAAGTTATTGAAAATATTCCAGTCACTATTTTTGAATCACTGAAATGTTTGACAGAACTGTTGATTGAAGATAAAGTTTTCCTCAGCGTTGAACAATTTATTCTTCCATCAAAAAACTAATCTTAAAAATCCATCGTAGCATCTTGCTGTTACGGTGGATTTTTATATGTTATCGCTTAAAGAAGTTATTATTTATTTTTACGAATTTCTTTATAAAAAGTAATAATATTTTGGTCCCCTTTACCATCGCTTTGAACCGGAAATTCTGCATATGGCTTTACAATATCATGTTGTTCGGCATTACTCTCTAGGGACCATATAGCAGACATTACAACAACATCTTGTCTGTTTTTTTCTCCAGCCGGTGCTTTTGATATTTTATTATTTTCTACAAAATTATGAATTGTTTCCGGAATTTTGGGATTGCCTGTTGCAGCAAATACACCCCAAAGCAAATCTAACCCTCGCTCATCCTGTATTTTATCAGGATCAGTCAATATAACTTCAAAAGAGTATTGTTCTAACAAACTTTCTGCGACATGAACACATTTTTTCATTTCGGGTGATAACAAGAGTTGATGTATTTTTTCTTCTGATCCTTCATTTTCCCCGATAATACCGAGAACAAATCCAATCATGGGCGTAAAGCTATGCTCATTGTGTTCCAAAATTTGAGAATCTGACATTTTTTGTATTATATCAAGGGCCTGACCGAGATCTTTATTTTGATAATAATATGTCATCATATCACTAGGATGACCGTAACCGTTTATATCACTCGCATTCACGGGCTTTATAAAAAGTATTCCTAATAAAAAGATATACAATATTTTTTTAATCATCCTCAGTCTCCCAAAATTAAAATGATTCTTATTTATGTTGAACCTTGAATATTTAAATTTATTTAATGTAACAAATTAAGTATGATCAGTTTAAAAACTTGATTCGTAAAAATTTTCCAAATTCTGGTTTTAAAATTCAAAATTCGAATTTGTTTAACCTCTTGTGAAATTACATGTGCTATCTGTTTGTGTTATTATAAAATACCAATGCTATATATCAAGGATATTTCAACTTCAAATTTTTATTTATACTCTCGTACCATGATATAATGTGGACAATAAACTCCGGAGACATCATAATCTTCGGTCCTCACAACAACAAAACCATGCTTTTGATATATATGCATAGAAACGGGATTAGTTTTTGATACACCTATTTCTAAGGTCTCATGATATTTATCCAAAACATATTCCAAAAGGGTAGAACCTATCCCATTGTTCATATATTGAGGCAATACGTACAACATTTCTATTTTGTGTTCGTGATAACATATAAAGCCCAATATGTTATTATCAATTATATATACGTATATATCATATAGAGGAAATGAGTGATTCATCAGGCATTTGTAAAATTGCTTATAGTCTTCTTCTGAATATTTTTCATACTGTTCAATAGAGCGTAAAGACTTGTCAAATATCAGCAGTAGCGTCGGCCAATCTTTAATTTGAGCGTTTCTGATTATATAATTATTCATAAGAAAATCCTCTAATGCACAAAATATGCTATATTGTATCATCAAATATTTAAATTTTAGCTAATTTATAGCCTGAAAGCTTTGAACTAATAAAAAACCTCTCACAAGGAGAGGTTGTTTGTATTGGTGGTGCAAAGTTTGCAGTTCACGAACCGATATCTTAATTACAAGCTATTAGCTTCTCCGGTTCTTCCATTATTATTTAATATCGTGCTTACAATCTGATCCGGAGAAACTTTTCTGATAGTACCGTTTTTATAAGTAGTATAGAAATTCTTTTTTCCTTCCTCAAATTCTTTCAAAGATGAAATATGATCAAATGGCTGTTGCGCTATAACATATTCACCTTTAGGCAAAATCCACGCAATATCAGTAGGCTTTTTAATATCTGATGCCAAATATGACGGGCGCTCAACTCTTACCATCCAAACTGGGGATTCGCTATAATGCCTTTTGTCTTCAATAACATCACCAACATCATATTGAGTGACTTTTGCGTTGGTTTTTGGGACATTTCTATCGTTAACAATACCAACCTGCCTTTTAGGATTAGGAGGCAATATATCAATTCTTGCTTTTGTTACCCGATTGGTAAGTTTATGTATTTTTGCCGCAATGCTTGCAAATGTCGGTTTACTATCAAATTCTGCCTTCATTATCGAATTTTTGATGCTTGCTACTCCCATCTGATGAGCTTCTATATCAACTTCTTTAATCAGCTCCAACGGATATTGACCTCGCGCATTTGCTACATTGCAATCTAATCCGGCAGACAATGCTCTGTCTATAACTTCAAGATAATTTGAGCCATAATAAGGTGATTTACTTGCTTCTTGAACAGCTAACTTAATAGCATGAGTCAAAAACGTTTCTCCAATATCCGGCGATTGAGCATTTACAGCCTTATTAAATTGCTCCTCGCTTATAACATTTTTATCGCGTAGTGTCTTTAGCCTATCAACCATTTCAAGCGCATCTTCAAATTGATATTTACCCGTTGCGCAATGTGCGTTCATTTTATCATAAGGACTAAGAGCTTTCCGCATTACTTCAGACTCCAACAATTGCGGATTTTTTTTAATAATTTCCGTCGCCACGTCAGGTCGATTGTAACGCCAAGCAGTGTTAAATGCCTCAAACTTTTCTTTATCTGTTTTACCAAAATCAAAGTCCTTAAAATTCATAAAACAAAATTCTCTGTCATACTTACCTATTTCTTTTTGAGAAAACGAACTTGGTAATGCTGATTGCATTTCAGCCATTTGTTTTTCATCAAAAGTACAAATCATCACGCCATTGCACTCAAATCTTTTACCTATTTCAACATATTCCAAATTTCCCTCTTTAAGCACTTCTGCCAAACGCTCGGCGAAATCACTTTTGGCACTGCCCGATGCCACTACCTGTCCTTTTAATAATGGGTTGTAAACACCGTTTCCTTCTACTCCATACCGATTAAGTTCCAACTGATCATTCGGTCCCACATAGCAAATAGAATTATAATCATACTTACCTAGGGTCATTTTTTGTGTGCGACTTTTTTTAGCCCAATTTTCAAAATTTTTTTCAAATAAATCAGCATATTGCAATCTGCTTTCCGGTGACAAAGGAGAGCCTATGCAAACATATTCTCCATCACGCGCAGCTCTTTTTAAACTGGCTACCCACGAAAGTGATATTTTATCTTCTTTAGCTAAAGCTTCAGATAATTCAGCATTGGATTTTTTAGGTAAGTCATCAAATGTTACTGTTACTTTTGTGTCATTATTGTTTTTATAATAACTAATTTCTATCCCTTCTTTTTTTCTATGCGCAGATACCCTATAAATAGAGTGTTCTTGACAATAAGCATATATACTGACAATCTCTTCATTGCTGAGAGTACAATTTGACTGTCTGATACTTAAATCTTTTTTTGCATCACTTGCATGAATAATATCCACACTTCCCTGGCCATCGTTTGTCCACCGTGGAGATTCATTAACTATCTCAAACTCGTTCATCGCCTTTATCCTTGGTAAAACTTCTTATTATAAAGAATCGCTTCTTATGCTTTCATTTTATCCCTCTCTTCGATATTTTGTCAAGTATTTCCCGCAAAAATAGAAAATTTCCAGAATTACTTGATATTGCTATATTGTTGCCATACATAGTTCGTAAAATTTCCCAAAACTGCCAATTTCAGAAAACAAACTTACGAACTCGGTTAAGTGCTTGATTTAAAAAGAAACAACAGCCATTTTGCAGATTGTTGTTTGTATTGGTGATGCTGAGTAAGCAAGTTACAAGCTAAATTCACACTCTGATACGATTTGAATTTATAAGCTTACAATATTCAGCTGTTGCTTTTGTAAGACCAGAAATTTTAGGATTGCTACCTTTAGACGTCGCATTTATATACGTTGCCCGTCCGTTCAAAATCTCCTCATGTAAAGAAGTGACCCTATAATTATCAGAAGAAATAAACCTATTAAAATCTTTTTCCTTTTCATGTACTTTTTTAGACCATTTATCGTAATCTTCTGCATTATTAAACACAACAAACTGCACATTATGTTGCATAGCTTCTTGTGGAGTTGTTTTTATATGGTATACGACTTCCATATTCTCTGATGAAGTCCACTCCGTGATGTTACCTTGACTATCATATTCCGGTTTAAAAGTATCTCCTCGACCTATATACAAATGTCCGCTTTGTTTTCCTTTTTCAAAACCATCGTAGGCATCTCTTAAACCTATCAATAAAGGAGTATTACTATCGTCAAGAAAACAAATACATTTACTACACGGCTTAAAAGCAAAAGCATAACTTCCATCATAAGGAACAGGAATACCTTTTTCATCAAAAACAGTATTTCCTTTATCATCTTGTTTTGATGACATTGCAAAAACACGTTTAGGAGCTTCGGGTGTATTTGATTTTAAGGCTTTCAATTCTTCTAAAGTCAATGTTGAAAATAATATCTTAAAAGCATTTAACTCATTTTGAGTATCTTTAGAAAACGCAGGCACAATTTCTGTTTCTGAAGAAGTTCCTTCAAAAATGTTCGGAGCAGATTTTCTATATTCTTCTTGAGAAACATGAGTTGCATGCACAACAAACTGAGGAGAAACGTAACCTTTCTCCTTTCTGATGTTTTCTTGTTGCTCATTCACATTATTTCGTACATCTTGAATCTTTCTTCTAGCGTCATTATACATCTAAGGCCTCATATTAATATAGTGCACTCTATGGCATTTATTTTATCATTAAAAAAGATAATTTTCAATATGTTAATCTTTATTTGAATAACTCATTGATTGTATTGCATTATTTCTACAACCGGTTCGTAAAATTTCTCCAAACATCCTTTCTTAAAAAACAAACATTCGAACTCGCTGAAAGCCTTGCAACTAAAAGAAAAAGCAGACATTTTACTGCCTGCTGTTAGCATTGGTGATCCCAACGGGATTGTCTGCGACATTGCTTAAAGCAATGCTTATTCCACTGCGCTCATCAGCTAACGCTGACCGGCGTTCTTCCGCCCGCCTTTCGCTGGTAGTCAAACCCATTTCTATGGGTTCAAATCTCTGTTGTTATCATTACCAATACAAAAAACCTCTCGCAAGGAGAGGTTGTTTGTATTGGTGATCCCAACGGGATTCGAACCCATATTACCACCGTGAAAGGGTGATGTCCTAACCATTAGACGATGGGACCGTCAAATGACTAGCACACTATATACAGATAAAAAAACATTTGGTCAAGAAATTTTTTATTATTTTTTTATTTTTATTTACACAACTATTGATTTATTTATTTTTTTATATATAATAATAGTTGATTATGCCAATTAAGTTACGAGGTGAATATGGACGATAAAAAATCTTCCGAGTGTGAGTGCTTAAGAAATTTTATAGCCACGCATAAAGACGAATTACAAGAAATCGGCGATAAAAAAGTGATTGTTGCTATCGAAAATATAGCCGATACTTTGCACGACAAAATTTCAAAACAGCAGCTCAAAGAAATTGAAAAAAGCTGCTAGACAGGATTTATCTTTCTTTTTTTATTGCTGCAATATTACGAACATATGCTATTTCGTACTCCATATCCTCAATGTCTATTGGTAACTTTCGTCGCCAGTTAGGATGTTTATCTCTGTCCGTACCAGGCAAATTTTGTAATTGTTCGACCTGAAAGATGTCTTCCGGCTGAACTAAAAAAACTTTAGAATTGTTCTTTGCCATATAACGATGAGTCGCTTCTTCTATGCCTTCAGGGTAATTTTCGCCATATATATAATCGCCATGGCGAGGATTGTCCTCAGGCCATACTCCTGCTTCATCAAGAGCCTTGAGCAGTTTCCAACGGTCGGTTTCGCGTTTGTGATAAGCATTGTTCATTTCTTCGTCATTTTTCATAATACCGAGTTTGCGTGACAAAGAAATATCATAACCAAACCACCACATTTTGAGTGGGGCCATGTCATGAGTGCCAATAGAACTAAAGACGTTTTCGGGATATTGATACGGCTGCTTAAAATCACCCCAACCGGAATCCCAGCGTTCTGCCCACAAAACTGACATTGAATAAATGTTTTTGGCGGCAATTTTATCCAAAAATCCTTCCGGCACATTACCAATGCTCTCACCGACAATAACGCATTTGTTAAGGTGGCTCTCAATAGCCACAATATTCAGCATATCTTCAAAATTATAATAAATATAAGTACCTTCTTTGCCGTTCGTTTCGGGAAGAACAAACAATCTCATCAAGCACATAACGTGATCAATGCGCAACGCTCCTGCCCCTTCAGCGGCAGCACGTAAAATTTTAATAAAAGGAACATAGGCACGCTCTTTGAGTTCAACCGGGTGGAAAGCTCCCAAATTCCACCTTTGTCCGGCGGGAAAGAAGGCATCAGGCGGAGCCCCGGCACCGCAAGATTTTAGATAGGCACCATCATCGCCCCATAATTCAGCACTGTCTTGTCCTACACCGACAGCTAAATCACGATAAATTCCGATTTTTAAGCCCTGTTTTGAAACTTCTGAAGATACCAGATTAAATTGACGCCAGGCTTCAAACTGTAAAAACTTGAAAAATCCTATACGTTTGGCATTCGTTTTTTTATATTTTTGCATGGCGGCTGTATGAGGGTTTTGATATTCTTTTTCCCAAGCACGCCAGCCCCCCCAATGGTCTTGCCATTTTTGTTCATATAAACATTCAAATGTGGCTAAGTTATCAAGTTCGTCACCTTTATCATCACAGAATTTTTGGTATGCAGAAAATCTTTTTTCGTCCTTAAGCATACGAGGATATAATTGTTCCAAAACTTTCATCTTGAGGTTGTAAACATCACTATAACATATGGTATCAGATTGATTAAGGCGGGTAATTTCATCTTTAAATTCTGATATATCCGCAGACTTAAATTCCGGAACTTTTTCAACATCAATATAAATAGGATTTAAAAACAGGCGGCTTATTGAAAGGTATGGACTTGCCTCTTCGGGAAAACAATGATTGGGAACATTAATCGGATTCAGCCCGATGATATCCGCACCGGATTTTCCACAGAGTTTTACAAAATTACGTAAATCTGTAAAATCTCCTATACCCCAATTGCGTTTGCTACGCAAAGAATAGAGTTGTAATGCATAACCCCATAATTTTTGATGCTCAAAAATTTCAGGTTGATAACACTGATCGGGGGCTACTGCCAAAACGGATTTATAGACTTCTTTACCGACACAAAACTTGATATCGTAATATCCAATATCAAGTTGTGAGGTAATTTCAATTATTAACTTTAAATATTTGCCTCGAACTTCATCCGTAACATTAACGATGAAAGATACTTCTTCATTTTTACGAGTTTGTTGGTTGAACAGGTAAAGCGAAAAATCACTCTCGACTTTTGAACTATCAATTATTGCATCAAAACATAAGTGGCTGTGATGACAGACATAGATGCTTTCAAGCGTGCGTTGCCACCGTTTGTTTTCAAACCTTTTTAAGGACTGTTCCACATCAGCTGCCGTATCGACCTTAAAACCCAAAATATTAGAAAAAAACTTTAATGTGTCATCACTTACACGGTGATTGTCAGAATACAATCCTGCATCTTTATATTCTGCAGCAACACCTATTTTATAAGCTAATTCATGTAATTTGTCGTTCATAGTTACAGCCCTTATTTTTTGACTTCAAATAACAAAACACTCCATGCCGGAATTGTTATTTCTCCACCAGATTTGAGTTTTTGAGATGAATCGAAATTCTCTGAACTATCAAGTAATAAATTCCAATTTTCATATGGAAGTGATGGAAGTTTCCATTCCATATTGCTACTATCACCGTTGAGTATGCAAAATATAAAGCGGTTGGGGCGATAAACACAATATGACAAGGTTTTGCGGTTGCCATCATACCAATCGGCATCTGCAAATTCTTTGCCTTTTTCGGTATACCAATTTAAATCTTTTATACCATTATAATTGGATTTACCGGTAAAAAATTTTTTCTGATTAAATATTTTGAGTTTATGTCGCAGGGAAATAAGTTTTTTTACATAACGAACCAAGACGGTATCTCTTTTATCAATAGCTGACCATGCCAACCAATTAAGAACGTTGTCTTGGCAATAAGGGTTGTTGTTACCCATTTTTGTATGCCAAAATTCATCACCAGCAGATAACATCGGGGTACCAAAAGAAAGCATCAAAGTTGCTAACATTGCACGTGCACGTGTTAGACGGTTAGCATTGATTATTTTGTCATTGCTTTCACCCTCATAACCCGAATTCCAACTCCAATTGGTATTGGTACCATCACGATTGTCCTCATCATTAGCAGAATTATGTTTAGCATTATAGCTGACAAGGTCATGGAGGCAAAATCCATCATGAACGGTAATAAAATTTACACTGCTCCAGATATCTTTATTATCATAATTAAACACATCGCTAGAACCAGATATACGACTGGCCATTTCAGCTGTTTGGTACTGGTCTCCTTTCCAAAAACGACGAACAACATCACGATATCTGTCGTTCCATTCTACCCAACCAGACGGAAAAGCCCCCAATTGATAACCACCAACACCTATATCCCAGGGTTCGGCAATTAGTTTTACTTTTTGGAGAATCGGATCTTGTTGAACGGCGCATAGAAATCCATTATTCTGACTAAAATTATTTTTGCGACGGCAAAGTGTCGGCGTTAAATCAAATCGGAAACCATCAACATGCATCTCTGTTACCCAGTAGCGCAAAGAATCTAAAATAAGACGTGTAACATACGGGTTTTCAGCATTAAACGATGCACCACAACCGGTACTATCATAATAATAACGAGGGTTTTCTTGATCCAATGTATAGTATGATTGATTATCAATACCCCTGTAACACAGGGTCGGTCCCATTTGGTTGCCTTCTCCGGTGTGGTTGAAAACAACGTCTAAAATAACCTCTAAACCAGCATCATGATAAACCTTGACCATAGTCTTAAATTCATCGATATCATCACAGGTCAAATATAATTGTTCGGGAGCAAAAAAATTAAATGTTTCATATCCCCAGTAATTTTGACGACTGCCGGCTGGTTGATGTTTGTCAGCTAAGAAAGAATGTATTGGCAATAATTCAACAGAACTTATACCAAGCCATTTGAGATAATTTACAACCGGCAAAGATGCCATTCCTAAAAAACTGCCCCGCTGATAATCCGGAAGTTGCGGATGCAATTTGGTATACCCTCGGACATGCATTTCATAAATAACCGTATCCGTCCAAGGTATTGGAGAAAAAGTTTTTTCACCCCAGTCAAACGGTACATTATCAACCACAACTGACTTCGGAACATAAGGAGCACTATCAAGTTCACTAAAAGATAAATCCTTAGCGTGACTGTCCGTATCATAACCAAAAATTGCTTTGTGCCAAATCAATTTTCCGACCAATTTTTTCGCATAGGGATCAAGTAGCAATTTGTTTGGATTAAAACGTTTTCCTTCTTCAGGTTTATAAGGACCGTAAACACGATATCCGTAGACTTGTCCGGGTTTTACATCCGGGAGATAAATATGCCAAATATTGTTATCGTTTTCGCTGATTGTAAAACGAATTTGTTCTTGTGATCCTGATTGATCAAAAAGGCACAATTCGACTTTTTCGGCATTAGCAGAAAACAAGGCAAAATTCACACCGTTTCCATCATAAGTCGCACCGAGCGGATAAGGTTTTCCCGATTGTATTTTATATTCTGTCATACACTATCCTCCCGATGTTTCATATATTATCTTACGGGTTTGATAACAATGGTCGAAAGTGCAGGTAATGTCATTTCAATTGAGAACGGACGATCATTCCAATTTTGCATTTGCGCCTGATGCGGACCATCGTTTTTGACACCGCTTCCCCAGTAATTTACATCATCACTATTAAAAATTTCTTGATAAGAACAATTTTCAGGAACGCCAATGCGATAATTGTTGCGAACAACTGGAGTAAAGTTGCAAATAATAATCAAATAGTCTCCCGGTTCTTTGCCTTTACGAATGTAAGAAATAACACTATCGGCAGCATTGGAATGTTCAATCCACTCAAAACCGTGATAATCAAAATCGACCTCATACAGTGCAGGGTTACCTTTATACATTAGGTTTAGATCACGCAAGCAATTTTGCATACCTTTATACATAGGATATTGCAAAAGATGCCAACGCAAACTTTCGGCACTATTCCATTCCCAATCTTGTCCGAATTCACATCCCATAAATAAAAGTTTTTTGCCGGGGTGGGTATACATAAAGCCATAATAAGCACGTAAATTAGCAAATTTTTGCCACTCGTCACCGGGCATTTTGGAAAGCATTGAACCTTTGCCATGAACAACTTCATCGTGAGAAATCGGTAAAATAAAATTCTCGTTAAAAGCATACAAAAGACCAAAGGTAAGCATACCATGATGATATTTTCTATGAATTGGATCTTTACTTATATATTTAAGTGTATCATTCATCCAACCCATGTTCCATTTATAACCAAAACCAAGACCACCCATAGAAGTCGGACGTGAAACCATCGGCCATGCAGTTGACTCTTCAGCACAGGTGCAGGCATCCGGATTGGCTCCATAAACAAGTTCATTCATTCTGCGGATAAAGGCTATGGCTTCCAAATTTTCGTTACCACCATATATATTAGGAATCCATTCTCCAGATTTGCGGGAATAATCAAGATAAAGCATTGAGGCAACGGCATCAACTCGCAAACCGTCAATATGATATTCTTTTATCCAATAAAGTGCATTGGCGCAGAGATAATTAAATACCTCGGTACGACCATAATTATAAATTTTTGTACCCCAATCCTTGTGTTCACCTTTGCGGGGATCGGCATGTTCATAAAGATGTGTTCCATCAAACTCACAAAGACCGTGTCCGTCACGTGGAAAATGTGCCGGCACCCAATCCATAATTACAGCAATACCTGCTTGGTGAAATTTATCAATTAAATAACGTAAATCATCCGGAGTACCAAAACGACTGGTCGGAGCAAACATACCCAAAACCTGATAGCCCCAAGAAGCATCCAACGGATGTTCGGAGAGCGGCAAAAATTCAACATGAGTATATCCCATGTTTGCGACGTATGGGACTAGTGTATCAGCGAGTTCACGGTAGGTCAGAAATTCACTGCCGTTTTCGCCTTTACGACGCCACGATCCTGCATGAACTTCATAAATGGACATCGGCTTGTCCATAGCATTATGAGTATGATTATTTTGTATCCAATCATCGTCACCCCAGTTATAATGATTAAGGTCATAAACTACCGATGCGGTTTTTGGTCTTTGTTCAGAAAAGAATCCGACAGGATCAGCTTTGGTCAAAATATAATCCTGCTGAGTTTTGATTTCATACTTATATATTTCGCCCTCACCAAGACCGGGAATAAAAATATCCCAAACTCCGCAAGAAGGATATTTGCGCATAACATGGCATCGACCATCCCAATTATTAAAATTTCCAACCACAGAAACACGTTTTGCATTTGGAGCCCAGACCGCAAAACTAACACCTTTTACACCGTCCATGGTAATGACATGAGCACCTAATTTTTTATACATTTCAAGGTGGTTTCCCTCACCCAAAAGATAAACATCTATATCTCCCAAAGTTGGAAGGAAACGATAGACATCTTCAGCCTCATAAAAATTTTCAAGGTCATTTTCTATTTTAAATTTGTATGCAAAATTTCCGACATCATTGAGGTTAATTTGAAAGAATCCACGATCATCTAATTTGGTCATTTTTCCGAGTGATAAATTGTCATCTTTGCGGATAATTTCAATTGATATTGCGTGGGGTTGAAAAGCACGAATAAAAACGTTTTTGCTACCCTTATCACGATGTATGCCGAGTACGGCGAAAACGTTATCATGATTGCCGTTTATTACAGCATCCATCTCTTCTTTTGATAATAAATTTTCCATATAATATAACCTCTGAAATTGATAATTTTTAGGGGTGATTAACACTCTTTATCTATAAAATTTTATTGAGATAAATGCAAGCTTATTTCAATTTTATTAAAAAATTATCAATATTAATATTGACGTATAAAAAAATGTATGTATATTAGTTATTGTTTAACCGAAAATTTTTTATTTGGAGTAAGTTATGGTAAAATTTAATGAAAACGCTATCAGAGAAGCTGCATACTACAATTGGCAGAATGCCGGCTGTCCTCAAGGAAAAGATGAATATTTCTGGTCTATGGCAGTTGAGCAATTCAGCAAAAAATGCTCTTCTTCTGCTTGCTGCAAAAAGTCTAGCACAAAGACTGTAGCTAAGAAAAAAGTTGCTACCAAAAAAACTTCTAAGAAGTAATTTTTTATAGCAATATAGCAATAAAAAATCCTCTCAAGCGAGAGGATTTTTTATTGCTAAACACAAAAAAAGAATCTGGAAAATTATTGTTTTTGAGCCATTACAATCCAACCGTAAACTTTTTTATCTCCCTCATTTCGAAGACATGCACGATTAAGTTTTTCAATAAAAAATCCTTGTCTGTTGAGTGAATTTTCAACGTATTTTCGATTGTGTAAAAAGCGCCCAGATTGATGCAAAAAATAGTTATTATTATTAAAGTTATTTTCGCTGATACTAAATAATATTCTGCCTCCTTTTCGAAGTGAATTATAAAGCAAAATAAAAAGTGGATTGAGTTCTCCAAAATAAGTAAAGACGTCAGCTGCAACAATTAAGTCATATGAGGAAGTATGAGAATCTAAAAATTTTCTCAAATCTCGATTATAAAGATGAGTATATAATTTTTTTTGCTTGGCAATTTTAAGCATTTTGGGAGAAATATCGACACCGTCAAGACCTCGAAATTTTGAATATTTTTTAAGATATTTTCCACACAATCCGGTGCCACATCCGACATCCAAAATTTTCATTTTTTTCAGTTTTAAATTGCTAAAAAGAGAATCCAAACTTTTTGATATCAAAGTTGGAACTTTGTAGTCGAGATTGTGTAAAACATCTTCAAAATCATCAGCAAATGCATCAAAAATTTCACGCACAAATATATTATCAACATGACTTACTTTTTCGTTGTTAATGATAGCATTGGACATATGTCGAACAATTGCATTATCAGGAAATTTTGCCAACCATTTTTTTGCATATCCCTGGATGTCAATTGTATTGTTATCAAGAGCGATTTCATAAAGCAAATAACCAAAATTGATGTGTTGAGAATTTTCTCCTTTTGACATAGAGATAGCCTTCCAACCTAAATCCAGAGCTTCAGCATATTTTTGCTGACGTTGATAGACCTGACTGAGAGAATTACAAACCCAATAATTTTTTTTGTTCTTCTCATAAACTTTAGTCAGGATTTCAAAAGCCTCATCAACTTTATTCTGTTCTAAACAAATGTCTGCAAAAAGCACTAAAGCTTCTTGCGAATCGGGATAAAGTTGTATGGTACGTAAACCGTAAAAATAAGCGGCGGGATAATTCTTCATGTCAAAGTATATGCCGGCGGTATTAAAGTTGGCAGTATAAAAATCCTGTTTGATTTGTAGTGCTTTTTTGTAGTAGCAAAGAGCTTTCAGGTATTTTTTATGACGGTAAGCAATATTTCCAAGCACAACCATCGCGGAAGGATTTTTGTTATTGAGAAAAAGTGTAAACTTGGCATGTAAATATGCGCGCAAAAATTTTTTCAGTTCATAATAAATAATCGCCAGATTGGCATTAATGGTCTCAGATTTCGGATTACGTCGAAAAGCCTTTTTATAATATTTGACAGCATCCTTTTTCTGCCCGACAGAATCGTAACAGTTGGCGACCATAGTTAATATATCTGTTTTTTTAAAAAACGATTTATCGAGTTTTAAAAATTCTTTCAAAGCGGCAGAATATTTTTTTTTCTGATATAAATTACGAGCCTTTTCATCCGGCTGCGACATATTTTTTCTCCTTAATCAGACCATTTTTTAGCAGATTATCATCTTTTTGGTAAAAAAACTATTGACGAGCAAAAAATATTCGGTTATTTATCTACTCACTTTGTGGGGGTATGGCGGAATTGGTAGACGCGCTAGACTCAAAATCTTGTGGGCTCAGCCCGTGTCAGTTCGAGTCTGACTACCCCTACCAAATTGAAAAAACTTGGCCTTAGAGCCAAGTTTTTTATGGAGTTTATTCATTAATCACCATTAACGCAAAATTAAGCCGGTTTAAATATAATTTTGAGCAGAATTTAGAATCGGAAACCGGCAATGAAACGTCTTTGGTATTTCTTATTTGTTTTTTGGCTGGCAGGCATAAATTATGCTCAAGCAACCAATTATTCGTCAGAACGGATTAAACGTTATGCGATGAACACGCCGCGTAAAGTTGAAAATGATGTCAGCGTTTTGACCAGGCATTTGGTCAAACCACTTGATGATGACTATGACAAGGCAAAAATGATTGCATTTTGGATTGCGAGTCATATTAATTACGACGAATATCTTTATAGCAACGGCAAAACCAGCAAGTTAATCAGAAAATACCACGGACAAACGCCACAACAACTATTGAAATCACGTGTCGGTATTTGTGGAGATTTTGCTGAACTCTTCAATGAAATGTGCAAAAAAGCCGGTATTCAGGCCGAAGAAGTTCATGGCTATGCTTATCCGAAAAAAGTACATCTGACGAATCGGCAAAAACGAGCTAATTTTGGTCATGCTTGGAACTATTTTAATTATCGAGGTAAAAAAATTTATGTTGATACAACCTTTATGGCCGGTGGTGTTACCGGAACAAAAGGGGGAAGCCATGATTTTGCGCACAACCAAGCCTTGAGAAAAATTAAATCAGATAATCGTCGCCGGAGTAAAGTAAATAATTTTGATGAAAGATATTTTGATTTTACCTACAAGGACGAAGAGCGGATGGGATATAAGCGTGAAGAACGCCCTTAGATTTTGTTGATGTAATCTACAAATTATGATAATATAGAAAATAAGATAGTTGAGGGAGAAAAGAAATGGATTTAGAAGATTTTCAAAAAAATGCAAAACCTTTATTTCTGAGATATCGTTTGGATTATGATAGAAAAGGAATAAAAGAAAAATTTGTCGGTTGGTTTAGGGATAAATTTTCCGGCAAAAAGTTCAAAGATACGCATAATCAAAAATGTTTTAGTGATAAGAACAAACCCGATATCGGTTGGGAGGGATTGATTGCCATGGTAGCCGATTGCAGAAGGCGTGGGCAACAAGTTATGGTTATTTTTGATTCATTTAAGCAAATCCCAGGAAAAAACCAAGAAGATTGCGAATATGCTTTACAACGCATATTAAATAATTTAGATGAACAAAGCAGTATTCAATTTATGCGAGAAAAATGCCATATAACTGCTCATAATAGCATGCGTAATGCACAATATATATTTGATGAAATGGATAAAAATCCTAGACTTTTTACTGATTCAACCGGATATCGCGGCTATGCGGACAAATTAAAACAATCAATACAAGAAATGAAAAAAGCATGGGGAAACGATATTATTGCTTCAAAGAGCATAAAACCCGGCATTGAAATAGTACCTAAAGGAACTTTTGACAAACGCAAACGAACTACAGCTAGAACTTCTACCAGAAGGAGACCACAAGCAACCAACGGTCCCTCACGAGAAGAGTTGAATAGACTTAGAAATGATACTAGCGGGCAACGAGCTAAAGGAATTCCCGTTAATAGAGTAGGTAGAGATGGTAAAATAAGAAGTATCTAATTTTAAATTCTCAAGCAAAAGGCATCCCCGTGTTGGGCTGTCTTTTTTATGCTTTGATTATAATAAAAAAAGTTGAAGCCTATTTGATGCTTTTGCCACAGGTAAGAAATGGAGGTGAGCGGCGAGTTTTTAAGGACATCAATTTTGCTCCCATGCCTAATCCCATACGTTGTAGGCGCCCTGCTCCGACTTACAACCAAATTCTCGAAGTAATAAGCGGCATAACCTGAAAAATTACAAAAGCAAAAATGACGTGGTGGCGTTGTTTTTGCTTTTGTGTTATTTTTAAGCTTTTCTTAAATTATAAATTGTATTATATTAGTGCTGTTTGTTAGGAGGAGAAAACATGACCAGTTTAGAGCATTTTGAAAGTGGAACTTGCAATATAAACTGCCTGGCTACGTCCAATGCTCATGATAAAAAAAAGTTGGGAGCGGTTTCTTACAGATTTAGGAATAAAATTCCAGGTAATTCTTTAGGCGAAATTAACGTTCTGCCCATTGCTTCAAAAAGCAAAACTGGAAATAGCGACAGTACCGATATTAAAGTTACTTTAATCAATTATAAAAATGCTGAAACAACTCAAGTTAAGCTTGCGATTGATAAGTGGTTCGATTTTAATAATCGGATGCGGGGAGCCGAAGGGCTGATGTATTTGAAATATAAAATCGAAAATCATTGTCTTCCTGCGGATAATTCCAAACGTACCGCACTTTTAGATTTTATGAGCAACAATGTTTTTAATACTCCGCAAAGTATCAGTGAACTGAATGATTTTATAAAAAATTTGAATATGACTTGCGAAAACAATGTGGTTGAAGTTGCTAAAAAAGACAGTTATGCAACTCTGTTTAAAGAATGGTGGAACAGATTGAAGAGATAAGAACTTTGAAAATATCTTTAACCAGAAAACAAACTATATATTTGGCTGTGGCAGTGGCTATTGTCGGTTGGCATTGGCTTAAACCAGTTACATACAATTTGATTTGGGGGCAAAAAGTTGCTGAAAAAGATGCTCCCCTAAATGAGAGTTTTGAAGATTTAGGCAACCAAGCATGGCAGGCGGTAAACATCAGCGGTTATGACATATTGTATCGTCTGCGTGTGCATTACAAAGTGCGCGGACGTGTGGTCTGGGTGGACTGGAACGATGGGATAATTAATACGTGGTATCATTCCGCCGGAAAAGAGGGAACAAAACTCTACAATGCTGTGGCAGCAGTTGATGTTTCGATTGTCCACGGAAAAACCTCTGATGAAAATAATTTGAAAAAAATTCAATTCGACCATGAAGAACGAGCGTTGAACTACAAATATATGTACGCAGATGCCCCGATTATAAACAGAGATGAAATTAATAACAATCACGTTATTCCGGCAACACGGGCCGTAAGGAGAGCAATTGCACTTTTAAAAAAGGGAGATATTGCTGAGTTTGAGGGATATTTGATGGACTGGCGCGGAACCGGAAAGTTTTCGTGGTTTCATATTGAGACAGCAACCCAAAAAGGTGAAGTTCACACCAAACAACTTTATGGCGGTATGCCGGGAGCCGGACATTGCAGGCAGTTTTACGTAACAAAAGTTATATATAAAGGACATCAATTTGAATAACAACAAAGCCCCAAACTCTGGTGAGTTTGAGGCTTTGTTGTTGTCTGTGTCGGGTTTATGCGGCGAGAGCTCTTTGATACATCTGATAGATTTTAGTGATGTACTGGCGCACCTTGTAGCGCTCGCGCGCTTTTTGTGATCTGGTCGCACCAGGCATATCACCGACAGCATCCTTAGCGATAGTTCTCGCATAAAGAGGAAGAACTTCTTCCGGTAAACCGCAAGCAATGATGCCCAGCATGTCAAGGTTGCCTTGCTTGGCATCTTGCGACATTTCCTCGGTGCCAAGGAATGTTACTATGTTTGTCTGGGGATCGTGCTTAATCTTCAGATCCGCAATACACTCCGGTGAAGCGAGCAGCCTTGCAAACATCGATGTGTAGTCATGACACTCTTTGCAGCAATAACCCCATGGGGTAGTAACGTTCTCGCCTTTGGCAAGAAGAGCTTTGAACTTGGCAGCAAGTTCCTTGATTTTTCTTTGGTTTTCCATATTGAATAATTAATATTAATAGTATAGTGAATTGGGTAGTTTGTAACACATTTGTCCAAATATGTCAATGTTTTTTTTAGAAAGCGGACATCAAAAAACTCACCCCGAAGGATGAGTTATTTGAAAATAAAATCAATTATCCATTGGCTCTTTTATTTCGCATACTACGCATTAATGCAACTTCTCTATTATTAAGCTCATCAAATGCTGCCTGACGAGCATTTTCTAAAATGTCCGGCATATTGAATCTATTTATGTTTGTTGAAGAAATGGCTTTTGCTGTAATTAATTTCTGAATAGCCTTGGGGTCGTCAAAAAATGATTTCAATTTAGAATGTTGCATTGCCGCTTCTTTACTACATAAAGAGAGATATCTCTTAAATGGTCCGACATGTTTTGCAATTCCAATATCAACTCCTAAAACATCATTGCCATTGGAATCTTTTTTAACATTAAATCTGACCCTAAATTCTCTACCATCAGGGCTGTCTTTAAGTCTGTCGCCGGAATATTCCTTAGCAATAACTTCGGCACCGACAAGCTCACCTTTTTTATGAATCAGCTTGACATTATTTGTATATTTTGCAGGTTTTTCTGTTCTGGGATTTTCGGAAAGATATTGATTCAGTGCATAGCGTCCATTATCTGTATTAAAAACATATTTATCTAAAAAACTTTGGATTTTATAGCCTTCTACTGTCGGTTTTGATTTTGCAACTTCCTTATAAACTTCCATAAGACCATCTAAATTTTCCAAATCTCGCTCTATGCCTATAGGAGCATCTGGATTTTGGGAAGCAGGTTTGAGAAAAGATATTCTGGCATCGCTTCGAGACTCACCATTAGGAGCGGTCTCTGAAAGCGAAACAGTTACTCGTGTCATGCGAGTTTTAGCAGTTGTACCTTTATTTTGTTCCGGATGGTCAAAAGAATATTTGGCGGGTTCATAATGCGATTCAACATATTCTTCTTTAGTACTAATGGTCAGCGATTGAATTTTCATATCGCCCTTTTCTTTATTTTCAACGCTAATTGTGCGACGATTGTCCTTTGTTATGTCTTGCATCCAGAGTTTATCATCTTCAAATTGTGTAGATTCTGTACCCATTTTATACCCCCGTTAGGCTGTGTAAATTAACATATAAGAATATTAGTACGAATCTGGAAAAATGTCAACAAAACGAATAAAAAAACAGGCACTCCTTGGTGGAGAGCCTGCACGTCAAATTTTCTAACTATTGGTTTCCAAGGCGTCCTTTGATGCTTGGGAGGCTTTGGAAACAATGTGTCTCACGACACTGTAGGTTTTGTTATAGTATAGAAGGTTAATTATCTCAAATAAGAGACCTCCCGGCTTCTGGGCACGAGGAGGTCTGGGGGAATGGTATCGGATGAGGGCCATAGGTGAAATAGGCGCTTGATCCTAGATGTTAAAAATTCAACGCAAAATCTGAGAACGCGCACCCAGACTCGAACTGGGGACCTCTGGATCTATATTCCAGCGCTCTGAACCAACTGAGCTATACACGTTGTGAGGGTACTCGGACTCGAACCGAGGACACACAGATTAAGAATCCGCTGCTCTACCTGCTGAGCTATACCCTCGTCTTGAGATCGTGCTCGGATTTGAACCGAGGACCACGGATTTGAATCCGTTGCTCTACCACTGAGCTACACAATCTTTTTTTGTGAATCACTACAGACTCGAACTGTAAACCTCTGCATCCGTAGTGCAGTGCTCTAACCAATTGAGCTAGTGATCCGTTTTGTAGAGAAACCGGGATTCGAACCCAGGTCTTACGCCAGATGGCGTGCGTTCTAGACCACTTAACTATTTCTCCACGTGTTTGCGTTGTTTTAACATCAAAATACCTTTATATTTATATGTCTTATGGAATAATTTCTTAATTATTTTTTAGTGGGGGTGAGTAAAACACTAAAAAATGATGTTGTCAAGAAAAAAATATATAAAACACAGAGCCCCTGTCACATTGCGTGACGAGGGGCTCTGCTGGAATATCATAGCGGTTTGCAGAATGTTACCTGGGTGGCACCTGGATGTGTTGAAGTGAAACACTGGTACCTCTATTGCTACCTGCTTGCTCTCTCGACGTAGTGGGCGGCGGTGTCTGCGATGAGGCAGCGGCGTCCGTTGGTGGTCGTCAATCGTCGGGAAGAAAACGTGGGTGGCTCGATGATCCATTTCGCGGCTAGTGTCGGCGGAGATGGCGTGGTTATCCCATGATCCTGTCCATGTTGAGCGGGTGATGTTGGTCCGGCTCGTAGTTTGCGCTATGAGATTCTCAAGTGCGGGGGCACCATATTCGGTGAAAGTGTTGGCGCTCTCGCTATATAATTGTGAATAATTTCTGCATAATTAATTTGTAGGGAGAGGTTTAACAAAATCAAAACAAGATGTCAAGAAAAAAATAACAAATATTGTATTTTTTTAAATAATAGATTGATTTTACATAATTCTTTTTTAAAAAAATGTCAAATGGAGGGCGTTTTTCTTATTTTCATGAAAAATTTGTTTAGTTGTGGGCATCGTAATAGTGTTTGTATTGTCGTTAGTTTGGCATGATTGGCCAAGGCTAGACATATCGTAACTTTCCATAATTATATATCCCATATTGTCATTACATACTTCTGGATTATAAATATCGATATCCTTTAAAATTTGAAAATCTCTGGACGTTTTCTAGCAAAAATGAGGAATGATTGATTCGATCGAATTGATTGACTTAACTCACAAGGATGAAGTAATTTTTAAGCCCTGCTCCTTTAGGAGGAGACAGGGCTTGTTGTTAGTTTTCTGTTTTTCGGCGTCCACAGAATAAAATTACTGGCTGAATAATGAATATTCGCAAGCAAATCAACCCTACGAATAGCCACCACTGCCAGGCCGGTGAAACACCGCATCCGAAATCGGCAGGTTTGTGATAAAGTCCTGCAGCAAGATCCGGTCCTTGAGGTCTGTAGGCAACGTCTTGGAATAATGTTCCATTGCTATATGCGATGTAGAAAAAACACAAAAACGCGCATAAATGAAATGTTAATCCAATCCACGAAAATTCCACATTTTTTACGGAATAAACACTCTCAAGTGCCACCACGATAGCAACACAGATACAAACCGGCACAAGGCCTACATCGCACACGCAGTAGTATGCCACGTTAGCACCGAACACTGCCAATATTGCTGTGCAGATTAAAGTTAAAATTCTGTCTTTCATATTACAATGATTTATAAATAATGTTTTATTGGGGCAATATAATTCCTTTTTTGAGAAAAATCAAGCATTTTGTCAAAAAAATATTATTGTATAAAAAAAGAGGTCCGAAGACCTCTTTGATATAGTATATACGTTTTACGGCTATGCTCTATCTCTATTACTACGCTCAGAATCCTGATATGTTTTAAATTCATCTTTAGCCAGAGCATCTTCGCTTTCAATCCGCAATTTGGATTTTGGAGTACCATATTTAGTAACGACGATTTCCTGCTGTGTTGCAGTTAGAGGGGGCTGATTATTGTTTGCACGTTTTTGTTGTTCGTCGGTAAGACTGCGGACTTCTGCTTCAACACGTTCCCTTAATAACTCCATACGCTTATTGTTATCACCATACCAGGCTTTAGCATCAGACTGATTCATAACATCATTAATTTTAGCTTTTTCTTTAGGGGTTAATGGACGTTCTTCTTGTTTTTGATCTGTCATATCTCGTTCCTTTCATAAAAAAATTGCTTATGGTTATTTTATAACACAATTTGTCTAAAAATGCAACCATTTTGTTTAAATATAGTATAAATAAGCTAATAAAGGGTTAATTGAGGGCAAAAAAACGATTCGTTAGTAAAAAAAATATAAATCAAAATCCCCGCCTGCAGAAGCAGAACGGGGATTTTGAAACTTGTAGCAGTCGGCAAGAGGCGGATATGGACTTTATTCATCCAGAAAATCAGCTATTTTATCACCAAACATGGGATACGGATTCTCTTCGTCAACCTTAAAATTGAGACGATGACCACGTAACGCATGAAGCAAGTAAACAGCTGGCTGCTTTCTTTCCGGTTCATATTGTTCAACAATGGCGTAGAATGGCCTAGGCCTTTTATCACCTTCTGGTTGAAGCATGATGGTCACCATAGTAACTGTTTTCTCGCCAACCGGTAGATTAATTGTCTGTGCCTGGTCGGTTACGTAGACATTTTTGAGTTCCATAAAAACTAACAAGCTAGATGGTGTAAAACCTACCGGTTAGGTATTGTAGACGGGAGAGGAGATGTTCTCGACCTCAAAAACTCTAACACCAAATCCCGGCAAAGAAGTACCTCCTAAATCACTGGTAGATATACTCGTCCTTATTTCGAGTTCATCATTAGACTCTGCAAACAAAAGGTGTGAAAATGCTCGATTCGTCTGAAGATTGTTTGGGCTGGAGACGACATAAAATTGCTGTGGTTTGGCATTATGCCTGTCTTCTTTTGCGACAAAGGTTACTACTGTCACCGCTTGTCCATTGATTATGTGAATCGTTGGCGGTGCTACTCGATATAATCTTACTTTCATAAAACAAAACGAATAATTGGTTAATAATGTTAATTGGTGGGGAAGTTAGCACAATATAAACAAATTTGCAAGTATTTTGTTTTGGTTCGACAAAAATATAAATGAGACATAACTAAAAATACCGGCTGTATTTAAGCCGGTATTTTGAGGGTTTGAAATATGGCTGTATTAATCACGACCAAATATACGTTTGACAGTTTTTACGCTTCTTTTAACAGTATTTACACCATTCTCAACTGTTCGAACTCCTCTATTGATCGTTCTATCTACGTCATCAATCCCATCCATAACTCCATTAGCTTTGCCGTACCCAGTATCTTTTTGGATTTTAACATGTGTTTCCTCTCGGTCTTGTCTTACATCTCTCTGATCCATATAAATATCATCCTGTCTGGATCTCTGTTCATTATATCTTTCTCTTTGAGCATTCTCACGAGTTTGGGCATATTCTACTCTTGCTTCATATGGACCTGAACCGAGATCCATCATGTTATAAGCATTCTCTTTTGAAGATCTGAGGACACGAAGATTTACAAAATCTCTGTTGCCGGCTGGATAAATAGCTTGGGATATCGGTAGAAAGAGCACATTATCTATGTTAGACGGATCTTGTACAGCACAAGCATAGACAACACCGGATTGAGGGCGATTAAGACCGGTGGTTCTTCCCCCTTGAAATTCAGGCAAAATTTGATATCCTCTTTCTTGAATTAAGGCACGTGTATAGGAAGGAAGACTATTATAAATATCATAGACAGATTGTTGTCCGGATGAGGCTTTGCTGTAGCTTTGTTGGGTTGTAGCTTGACGGTTATTGGTAACTTCTACCATTTGAAAAGAACCATCCGGTTGTTGCACATACTCATATCTTTTTCCTTGATTGGAATTTCCACGACTTTGAGCATTGGCAGCCGGAGCAATTGATGTAGCTATGGTGGCAACAGCAAATATTTTAATCAATCCATTTCTCATTGTACGTCCAGCCACTTTTTTTCCATCAAGAATCTTATGCAAGATGCGTGCTTTCTTTATTGCTGTTTTTTTTGTTGTCATAACTACCTCCCTCAATTGTCTTAATCTTAACTAGTCTATTGTATTTTTGCAATATTTTCCATTTGTTATGTGCATTGTAACACGTTTTCGTCTAAAAAACAACAAAAATCGTAAAAAAAAATCAAAAAATTGCAAAATATTACCCTTTGTTGACAAAAATGTTGACACATGAAAGGAACGATGATATATTCGGGACAGTTCTTAAATTTTTAAACTTTATTATTATGCGTACTGTAACTTATTACTTAGGTGGTTACGAAGTAACCATTGCTGTGGGTAACAACTTATTAAAGTTTGATGCGTCCGCTTTTGTTGCAGAACGGTTTTCTGACCGATTCGAGGCTGTCGAGCAAACAAGCTATTTGCGACATTCTCCTTTTGCCGAAGGGGTTCTTGATTACGAAGATGAACTTGACCAAAACGGCGGAGAGCTCCCCTATGGACACGCCTGCGTCAGCAAGACTATTTATGGCAAAAGGATTATTAACTCGACGATCCTTGGCGTTGATAAAGAATTGCCTCTGAAGGAACGCGAGTCTTTGGTGAGGCGCGCATGGGCAAACATTGTTGTCTGTGCAAATGCACAGAAAATCAAGGATGTTGTTGTGCCGGCACTCGCTACCAGTGATAAATATGGTTGCTTATCTCATGCCGAATCGGCTAAATGTCTGGTAGCGGTTTTACTGAAGCTTCAGAGCAAGGAGGCTCCCCCGTTAGCCATGACCGTGGTTGTGCCTGATGAGGAAGGTGCCAAAGAGTTTGAACGAATATTCAACAGGCAGCACAAGATAGAGCCTGCAGATGATCTCTGAACGTAGCAAACATAAATCCGTCGCTTGCAGAAGCGGCGGATTGTTGTTTGTTAAGGCACTATATCGTTTTTTATTAAGTCTTCCCAAGTCTCTCGCTTGATTATTAAGTCGGAATGACCGTCCTTTACCAAAACCATAGCCGGTCTGGGAACTCGGTTATAATTTGAAGCCATGGAATAATTGTATGCACCGGTGTTATAAACGCATAGAATGTCGCCGGCCTCAGTTTTTGGAAGTTCTATTTCTTTAATCAGTACATCTCCTGACTCGCAATATCTTCCGCAAATGGTAATCGTCTCGGTTTTTGATGATGATTTTTTATTGGCTATTTGGGCAGAATATTGCGCATGATATAAAGATGGACGAGGGTTATCAGCCATGCCTCCGTCTACCGAAACAAATTTTCTGCCATGCGGCACCTGTTTGGAACTGCCGATTGTATACAATGTTACGCCTGCCGGAGAGATTATGCTCCTTCCGGGTTCTAAAAACAATGTCGGCGGCGGAATATTGTATTTTTCTATACATTGTTTTAATTTGTCTGTAACAAGTTTGCCGATTTCATAGATTGAGGGGGGAACATCGGTATCAACATATTTTACGCCAAAACCACCGCCCATATTTATTTCATTGAGTCTTAAGCCGAATTTTTTGGCTATGCGGGAAATTTCAAAGCACAATATTTCTATTTCATCAGGGTAAATGCTGGTCTCAAAAATTTGTGAGCCGATATGGGCATGAAGTCCATGAATTTTTAAATGATTATATTTTTGCAATATAAGTTCTATGGCGCTGTCAATTTGTGTTAAATCAAAACCGAATTTTGAGTCAAGATGCCCGGTCTGAATATATTCATGTGTGTGACATTCAATACCGGGAGTTACTCTAAGCAGAATATCGGCAACTCTCCCTTTATGCTCGGCAATAGTGTTAAGTAATGACAGCTCGTAAAAATTGTCAACAGAGATACGTCCGACACCAAGATCAAGTGCAAGTTCAAGTTCTTCCGCTGTCTTGTTGTTGCCGTTAAACAGCACTTTTGCCATATTAACACCGGATTTATAAAATGTGTAAAACTCACCGGCAGAAACAGTATCAAAACCCAACCCTTCACTGTCCAAAAGTGTGGCAACAGCTTTAGTACATAGAGCCTTTGAGGCATACATAATATTTGTGTCAGGATATGATGAAAATGCGGATTTATAGTCAGCAATTGTTGAGCGAATCGTGGCTTCATCAAGAACATAAAGCGGTGTTGAATACTTTTTTGCCAATTCTACCGTATCACAACCGCCGATCATCAGATTTCCATTCTGACTGATTGCTGTTGTTACTGGTCTTTGTGATTGATTGGTACTTAATTTCATTGTCTTTTCCGTAACAATATAAAATATTAAAGTTATTATTGAATAAGCTTAACCATCTTGCTCAGAGGCACAAGTCGAATACCTTTTTCTTTCAGGGTCGGAAGCCAGGCTTTGAGCGTCAAATACGTCTGCTCCTTCGGATGTCCGATTGCAATAGCATGACCGCGAGTACGAGCAATTTCTTCTGTTTGGCGAAGTTGCCCCATAATATAGTTAAAATCATCCTTGTTATCTAAAAACACATTGCGTTCGACAAGCTTGACACCAAAGTGAGCAGCCTCTTCTGCACTAGCAGAATGAGATGTGGTTTTGGAGTCTAAAAATATTAAATTACGCTCAGCTAGCTCTTCCATAACTATGGACATACGATGTTTGTCTTCAGTGAACTTACTGCCCATGTGATTGTTGACTGCTACAATATTTGAAAACAGGTCAAGCATCTCTTTCAAGGTTTGTTTGACTTCTGTATCGCTCATTGTTGTGGTCAGCATTTTTGAGGTAAAGTTTTGCATTACTTGCGGCTCCATAGGCAAATGAGCCATAATTTCCTGGCCATTGGCTTTTGAGACTGCAATTTGACTTTTGAGATTATTGGCATAAGTCAAAAATGAAGCTGTTATCGGATATTGTAAACTACTGATTTCCTTGGTGCGTTTAACATTGATACCCATATCATCAATAACAATCGTGATTAAAGGAGAGGTGTTTTGAGGCTTATGAACCGTTTTATCTTCAGAAACATGATTGTCTTCAGGTAAATCTTCTTCATATAAATCATAAAGTTCATCATTAATTGAGGTTGACTTATCATCCTGAAAAAGATTTTGCTCTTCAATTTCAAGGGCTTCTATAATGTCATCTATTGAAGAAGGATTAACCTCCTTATATTTTAGCGATAGATTTGATGATGCGTTTTCAAAAATCGAACGATGGTAGGCAGAGGAGATTAATAATGTCGCAATGATAAGCACTGATACTGCCAGTATCTTTATTGCAATATTACCGTACCTCTTGGTTTTATCTCGGTTGTCTGTGTTTTTAATACGCATAAAAAGCGGTTGAAACGGCAATTGTAATTGCCGTTCAACTTGATGAGTATTTTTTCTTACCTTTGACGGTTTTTGAATTTTGTGATAGCCAGTTTTTTTCGGCAAAGCTAAAACCTCTATAATCTACTTGTTGCGCAGAGTTGGAAAAGCTATTACATCACGAATGGTTTCAGCACCAGTTAGCAAAATAGCTAGACGATCAATACCCATACCCATACCGCCGGTCGGAGGAAGAGCATTTTCAAGAGCTACGACATAATCTTCATCAAGCATTTGGGCTTCATCATCGCCGGCTTCGCGTTCGGCACACTGGGCATCAAAACGTGCTTTTTGATCTAACGGGTTGGATAGCTCGGAATAAGCACAACCAATTTCCATGCCGCCGACATAAGCATCAAAGTGCTCAACCAAACGCGGATTAGAACGGTGAACTTTGGCCAAAGGCGATACATCACGAGGCATATCCATAACCAAAATCGGCTGAATAAGGTGGGGTTCGACTTTTTCATCAAATACTAATTGTACAACCTTGCCCCAATTGCTGCAATCAGAAGCATCAACACCTATAGATTTGGCCATATCGCGGGCGGCTTCAACTGTTTCGGCTTTCATAAGGTCAATACCGGCATATTCGTTAACAAGTTCAACAATTGATTTACGCTTAAACGGCTTGGATAAATCAATTTCTGTACCATTGACAGTAATAACTTCGGTGCCGTTGACTTCTTTGCAGACAAAGCGCAATAAGTCAGGAATAAGCTCTGCCATATCATTATAATCGGCGTAAGCCTGATAAGCTTCCAATGCTGTAAATTCAGGATTATGTTTTTTATCAATGCCTTCATTGCGGAAGTTGCGACCGATTTCAAACACGCGATCAAAACCTCCAACTACTAAACGCTTGAGGAATAATTCCGGCGCAATACGAAGGTACAAATCCATATCTAACGTATTATGGTGGGTAATAAATGGTTTGGCATTGGCACCGCCCATAATGGTTTGAAGCATCGGAGTTTCAACTTCCATAAATTTATGCTGCTCAAAATAGTGGCGAACTGCAGAGGTAATTTGGCAACGTTTTTTGAAGATTTCACGGCTGTCATCGTTCATGATAAAATCAACATAACGTTGACGATAACGGGCTTCAACATCAGTCAGACCATGAAACTTTTCAGGTAGGGGTTGGAGGGATTTGCCGATAATATCAAATTTTTCGGCAGCAATCGAAAGCTCACCGCGCGGGGTGCGACGAACCAAACCGCTGACACCGACCAAATCACCAACATCAAGGCTTTTTAAGAGTTCAAGACCAGTCTCATCAAGATGAGATTTATGGCAGAAAATTTGGATTTTGCCACTAATGTCTTTTAGGTCAATAAACATACCGCTGTTGCGGACAGCCATGGCACGACCGGCAACTGTAACGCGATCCTCGGTATCAACACCGGCGGCAAGGTCCGCATATTTTTTTTGTAAATCATCGGCAAAAGCATTGGGTTTAAAGCAATAAGGATAAGGATTGTAACCTTTTTCCTGCAGAGCATTGAGCTTTGCAAGTCTTGATTCTCTATGAATATTGGTTTCATTTGCCATGATTGTAGTTCCTATTCTGCTAAAATTATCAATAAAACTGCGGATTAATATATACAAGTATCTAAAAACTTGCAACCGAAAATAACGCTTGACGTTCAAAAAGAACTAAAGTAGAACATTTGTATAGATTAAAGGAGAAAATGCCATGTTGACACCAAAGCAATATAAACTCTTGATGTTTATTGACAATACAATTAAAGAAACCGGATGCTGCCCCTCATTTGAAGAGATGAAAGGTGCTGTCGGAATTAAATCTAAATCAGGTATTCATGCCTTGATTGAAGAATTGGTCGAGCGTGAATTTATTCGTAAACTTCCACATAAAGCGCGGGCATTAGAAGTTTTGAAAATCCCTCGTTTTAAGCCCCGTGATATAATTGAAGAAGAAAAAAAGATAAAATTGGCTCTACAAAATTCATCAGCCCAAATTCCATTGTATGGCAAAATTGCTGCCGGAACGCCAATTGAGGCCATTGCTTATGAAAATGAAACGGTTTCAGTGCCTTTTGATTTGGTTACAAGAGGCGATTTTTATGCTTTGCGAATCGAAGGCGAATCGATGATTGAAGCCGGAATTATGGATGGAGATTTGGCAATTATCAAAAGAGCTGATGTGGCCGAAAACGGGCAGATAGTTGTGGCTTTGGTTGATAATAGTGAAGCGACTCTTAAAATCTGGCAGAAAAAAGAGAACGAAATCTGGCTCAAACCTTGCAATAAAGACTATGAAATTCGCAAACTTCACCCTTCACAAGTAAAAATTCAAGGAATTTTGAACGGAATTATTCGAAAATATTAGCATTTTGTCAAAATATGCTTGATTTTTTGTATAAATGCGCTATAATGGCGTTAACAAAAGTAGCAGATGGAGATTTAAAATGGCAGAAAAAAGACCTTATTTTGAATTAGAACCGCTAAACGATGGATATACCGTTGAGGGGTTGCGTGAAAGTTATGAAGATAAAATAAACAAAAGGGAGCTAGATTCTGCTGTTGATGAACAGAGAGTTGGTGATCTTAAGGTCGGCGAACAGACCGAAGATGCTAGCAGAAAAGAAAAACAGTTCGAGCTTGAACAAAATAAGCGTACATTAGAAATCCAAAAATATTATCAAGTTCTTACGGCTCTGGATGAAAATCCGGAACAGGTAGTTGCGTTGCTATCTTTTAAGGATAGTATTGATCAGGAAGACAAAAATGTTGTTGAAACAAAATTAAATCTCGACAGTGAACCATTCAAACTCGAAATTGATCTCAAATCTGTCGGAACGAAGTTGGAAGTTGTTGACGGAAAAGTCTGCCTTGATACTGAAGGAATGGATGCTCAAAAGATGCATGATACAATAGCATTTTTGGAGCAACATGGTCTGGTCTATAATGATGAAAATTTAGAAATTAAGAATGCTGATGAACAAACACAAGCTTGTTTTGATGAAGCGCAAGAAATGTTTGAGGAAGGTGCTGATAAAGAAGAATCAGTAGAAGGATTATCCGAAGATAGCCCTCATAAAGTTGACGATAATGATGATGGTATACCTTCTGAAGATATTGAGCAACTAAGGCAAAGTGCTAATAGCAATAGTGTTGGCTTTCAAGGGTTTGCAACCAATGATGGTTTTTCCGATAATAAAAGCAAGAGTGATACTGCACCCAAAAATGTTCTTAAAGCCGCAAATAAGTCGGTAGAAGGATGGTGCGATAGAAACAAGCGTAGAAGGTATAGCTGGTTTAAGGGAAGTACCGTGCTAGGCGGATGGGATACTTATACTATCTATCCGGGTGAAGATCGCAATCAAAATATTAAACCGGTTACCAGAGACAAACATGGTAAAATTAGGGTAAATTATGAGTTCAAAGTTTATACCCGCATGCGCAATGGAAAGTTGGAAGTTTGTTATACTTGCCCTCCCGGAAAGAATCTGACCGATGACCAGGCTGATTTGATTGCAGGTATATTTGAAGATGCAGGAATTAAGTATGTTGATTTTAAGGCAATGACTAATCCTAACCAGGCGGTTATGCGCACAGCATGTGCTAAAAAGTTACTTGTGCCCACAAATCATAAACTTGATCAAGAACGTTTTGATAAGATGGTTAATGCCGCAGGTGGTAAAAACGATCCTAATGGTCCTAAACTGTATGCTTATAAAAAAGATTTGGCCTTACAGATGGCTAATTATTTGCAGACAGAAAAGGGGATTGATTGGCGCAATCCTGCAAATAAGAATAATCCTTCTTGCCGTCGTATAAGATGGGCAATAGGAGCTTATGAGTTGCATCCATTCCGTGATTTATGGGAAGACTTTGGATTGCGTAGTGCATATGAAAAACGCTTGGCTGCCGGTTCTCCGAGTGACCCACAATGCACCGATCTTGAAAACGGAGCAGTAAAAGTAATCGGTGCTAAAATGGCAGTAAATTCGCTGTTTGAAATGTTTAGCAATAATGCTTCTAAGGATGTAAAGCACTTGTTAAGCGCTGGTTGTAAAGAATTAACCAAGGAAGAAAAAGCTGCATTACGAGTTTTTGCAAATGACACCGGATTGAAGTTAGATACAAAAGTACGTGATATGCCCCCTGCATCTTTGTTGACCATATATGATGCTATGTGCAAAACACAAGAATCTGTGGTAACGCAAGATCTTGAAGAAGAATATCTGAATATTGCTCGTCGTAATCATGAGAACGGGTCAAAAGATGATCCTGAAGCCGGAGCAATCAGTGCTATGTTCTCTCGAGCTAATACCATGATTACCGGCTTGAACGATCAGTTAGTTGACTATAACTTGCCGCAGATTTTTCTCGCAAGAAAAGATACTCCAAAATACGACTTTGCAGCAGCAAAAGAAGAGGCTGAACGGAGGGGATATCGTTATAAAACCGGGAAAGGACGCGGTGGTTCTAAAACTAATCCTAGTTACCTTGGTACAAATAAAGGAAAAACGTATTAAATTTTATAGGAGATTGAAACATATTAGCAACAAAAAGCCACTCGAAATCGGGTGGCTTTTATTGTGATAATTTTGTTGACAAAATTTTCTTCTAATAGTATGATTGTTGTGATAATTGATTATTGTTGACATTTTATTTTTATAAGAATGAAAAAATTATTATTGATTCTGGCTGTTACCATTATGGCGATATTGGTCACGGCATGTGTTGATGGAAGCACAAATACTGCACCTACGGAGCAACAATCTCCAACTGATGAGGGGGCGTCTGTGACCAAGAAAAATTGCATTAAGCGGGTTGGACGATATGTGAATACCTATAAAGATGTTTACAGTACTACCGTTGTCCTGTTGGACAATGATAGTGTACTTGAATGGATAGACCGTGATTATGATAAATCATTCACGCTATTGCAACCGGGGGATACTCTTATCTACAAAATGGAGCGTGATAAATATGGAGAAATTTCGCCTATTCCCATACATGTCATTTATACGCAGTAAATATCATTCAGGCCTGCCGTTTGGCAGGCCTGAATGATTCTGACAATTTATAAACCGACAATGCGGGCAAGTGCTTCTTCTACTTTTGCTTTGTTTTCCATGGCTTCAGCTTGGCGGCGACGTTCTTCTTCAACCACCGCAGCCGGAGCTTTGTCAACAAATGAGGGATTGCTCAGCTTGCGGGCATAGCCTTCAAGATTTTTGTTCAAGCCATCAAGTTCTTTTTGCAGACGTTCACGTTCAGCAGCAAAATCAACAACCCCTTTAAGCGGAATTAAAATTGAACTTTCTCTGCAGACGGTTTGAACCATATCAGGGGTAACTTCGCCACTATAAACCTCTGCTTTTTCAAGGCGGGCAAGTGAGCAAATAATGTCATTAAATTGTTGCAAATTTGCAACTGATTGGTTATTGCAACCTTTAAGGTAAGCTGTCAATTTGGCTCCGGCCGGCAAATTCATCTCAGCTCTTAATGAACGAATGACCGTAATCAGCTCAATTGCCCAGTCAATACTCATAACATCATCGGCATTGATTTTTTCAATCTCAGGCCATTGGGCAGTAATGATATCCTGATCGTTTGAGTGTGAATTGTTCCACAGTTCAGCTGTAACGAAGGGCATAAATGGATGCAACATTATTAAAATGCGTTCCAAAACCCAAGCAAATGTTGCTCTGGTTTCATTTTTAAGAGCCTCTTCCGAACCGTAAAAAATAGGTTTGGTCATCTCAATATACCAATCGCAGAATGATCCCCAAACAAACTGGTAAACTCCGTTTGCCGAATCGGAAAAGCGAAAATTATTTAAATCTTCAGTAAGCTCATTTGAAGTTTGCTTGACTTTGGCAATTACCCATTTGTTAACCGGATGTTTGACCGAATTGATATCAAAAGTGTCGGGAAGAACGCATTCATTCATCTCACCAAAACGAGCAGAATTCCACAACTTGGTTGCAAAATTACGATAACCTTGGATACGAGATTCAGATATATTAATGTCGCGGCCTTGAGTTTCCATCGCTGCCATAAAGAAGCGCAGGGCATCAGCTCCGTATTTTTCAATAAGTTCCATCGGGTCAACAGTGTTGCCTTTGGATTTTGACATTTTACGTCCCTGCTCGTCCCTAACAAGTCCGTGAATGTAACATTTTTTGAACGGAACTTTTTTCATGACGTACATGCTCATCATCATCATACGGGCGACCCAGAAAAAGATGATATCAAAAGCCGTTATGAGTAAAGATGTCGGATAAAAAGTATCAAGATATTCAGTTTTGTCAGGCCAGCCTAAAGTTGAAAATGCCCATAGTCCTGATGAAAACCATGTATCTAAAACGTCGGTTTCACGACGTAATTCAACATGTTTGCCATAATGTTTATCGGCAACAGCTTGAGCTTCTTCTTCATTTTCCTCGCAGAAGATAGTTTCATCCGGACCGTACCAAATCGGCATTTGGTGTCCCCACCACAATTGGCGCGAAATACACCAAGGCTGAATGTTACGCATCCACTCAAAATAAGTCTTTTCATAACTCTTGGGAACAAATTCCATATCGCCTTTTTCAACTACTCGCATGGCTTCAACCGCTAATTTCGGGGCATCGACAAACCACTGATCGGTCATTAAAGGTTCAATAACTACATTAGAACGATCGCCATATGGAATAACCATCGGGTGATCTTCTATCTTATCCATAAGCCCCATGCTATCCAAAGTTTCGATAGTCTTTTTGCGGGCAGACTGAGTATCCATGCCTTCAAAAGGAGTATTTTCGTTAAGAGTGGCATCGGGGTTTAAGATATTGACCAACGGCAGATTGTGACGTTTGCCGACTTCAAAGTCATTAAAATCGTGTGCCGGAGTAATTTTTACCGCGCCAGTTCCTTTGGTAGGATCGGCATGTTCGTCAGCAATAATCGGAATGGCTTTGTTAATAATCGGGATAATGCATTCTTTGCCGATGAGGTGTTTTAATTTTTCATTGTCTTTAGATATGGCGACGGCCGTATCACCAAACATGGTTTCCGGTCTGGTAGTGGCAATGTGAACGTATTCGCCCTTCTCGCCTTTAATCGGATATTTGTAGTAATACATCTTGCCGACAGTTTCTTTTTGGACAACTTCCAAATCAGAAACGGCTGTCATAAATTTTGAGTCCCAATTTACGAGTTTTTTAGCTTTGTAAATCAAGCCATCTTTATAGAGGCTGACAAAAACTTTATGTACAGCGCGGGACAGGCCTTCGTCCATAGTAAAACGAGCACGAGACCAATCGCAGGAGGCCCCTAAACGACGCAATTGATTGCAAATTGTGCCACCGGATTTTTCTTTCCACTGCCAAACAGTTTCAATAAATTTTTTGCGTCCTAAGTCATGGCGTGTAATGCCTTGAGCTGCAAGATTACGCTCCACAACCATTTGGGTAGCAATACCGGCGTGGTCCATGCCCGGCTGCCAAAGAACATTTTTGCCTTGCATACGATTATAACGGATCAAAATATCCTGCAAAGTATCATTAAGAGCGTGTCCCATGTGCAGAACACCGGTAACATTAGGAGGTGGAATAACAACAGCAAAGGCTTCTTTGTTTTTGTTCATATTGGGTTTGAATGCACCTTTGGCTTCCCATGCGGCATATATTTTTTCTTCAAAATTTTTAGGGTCGTAAGTTTTTTCTAACATTAGTTTTTTCCTGTTTTTATATTAAATTTTTCAACAATCCGCTACAATATAAATGTGCAGAACTCAAAGAACAAAAGGCCGAAACTAAAAGGTTTAGCGTATGCCGGCCTTTGCCATCACTCGTTCGATTTCCTTTTGAATCACCTGCGGTAATTTTTCCTGCAACCATTGCTGTAAAACCGGAACTACTTCATTAAGTACTGCCGCTTCTGCAATGTTGCGTACTGATGAATCTGTTTGAGGATTTTGCTCACGACGTTTAGCAAAAATAGTTGCGAAATCATTCAAAATATCAGAGGAAACATTATGATTAATCGTAGTTGTAAGATTAGTGGTCTTGAGGGGAATTGTCGGAGAAGCAACAACCGGTTTAGAAACCTGATGTTGATTGAATGGGTTTTGTGGACGCGGCTTATCCATAAGATGACGAATATTGTTGCATATATTAGCAATTTCTTCTTCCGTAGGATCAGATATTTTTTCTTTTTTAACTGTCATATCAGGCTGTATTGCAACAAACGGAATTTCCGAATGATTGCTATGTTGCTCCTGATGCAAAACAACCTTATCTGAGTTAGAATCGGCATTATCACTAAGAATATTGCGAATTGACGCTAATATCTCATCCATTGATAGCTCTTGTGTTTCCTGATCAGCCATGTCTTTTCCTTGTACTTTTTAATCAATCGATGTTGACAACCACTTGTCGCGAGTTTCTTTGTAATAAACTTTTGGATTGTATATATCGACATCAAGTTTTAAGTTTTTAGCGGTCAACTTACCCATAGCTTGCATGACCTGCATTGCAGACAAATAATATTCACGACGAGCTTTGACAACTTCAACTTGAGAATTGAGCAATGTTTGGTATGCATCTAAAACATCTAAAACTGTTCGATTGCCCAAAACCTCTTCTTTCTTTACACCTTCAAGCGCAATTTTATTGGCCTCAACACGGTCAACTAAAGCCTTAATTTGTGCATCATATGCAACCATTGACTCCCAACTGCCGGTTATAGATGATACGGCAGCACGCTTAGCACTTGATACTTGTTCCTGAGCCTGCCATTTAGCATATTTGCTTTGACGAATACGAGCACGATTTTCACCAGCATCATATAATGGAATAGAAGCATTTACACCCCATGTAATGTCATCTACAGTAGTATTTGGGTCTCCGTGGTGCTTTGAATTTGCTTTTGATTTGGTTGCACTACCAGTAGCGGCAATTTGTGGGGCAAGAGCGCCATAGTTAGCCTTTATGGCGTATTCGCGAGCTTCAAGAGCTTCTTTGGCCTGCAAAATGCCAAAATTGTTATCCATAGTATAACTTAGTGCGCGATCAAATGTTGCTGGCAAGAAAGTATGAATATTGCTTGGCTCACTCAATTTACCGGGATCTTTGCCGATTACCTGTTTATAAACAGCCTTTGAAACTTCAAGCGTACCTTCAGCACTTATGCGGCTAGCAATGGCTTGAGAGTAGCTAGATTTGGCTTGAGCAACATCAGTTCGTGTAAGTTCTCCGACATTGAAACGTTCTTGTGTTTCATCAAGTTGTTTTTTAAGTAATTTTTCATTGTTTTTTTGTAGGTCGACAATAGCTTCATCTCGAACAACATTAAGATAAGCCTCAGATGCACTTAAAAATATGGCTTGTTCATAATTGGCCAAGTTGTATTGTTCTGCTCGAACGTTTTTGTCAGCTGATTTCACGGAATTAACTGTTGAAAATCCAGAAAACAGAGGCTGACTAACTGTAGCTCCGAGAGCCTGTGATGTTCTGCCATCTTCCGAAGGATTACGATGGTTATCTGTATTGGAATCGCTATATTGTCCAGTTAAGGCAATGTTAGGACGATATCCTGACTTGGCGATTGCCACATTTTCATCAACAGAACGCAGATAAGCACGCTGTGCCTGCAAATCAGGATTACTACGATAGGCTTCTGCTAGAGCCTCAAAAACGGTTTCTGCCCTGGCTGTTGAACATGCCAAAACTCCCATGGCAACAATCGGGAGTATGTATTTTCGCATATATTCACCTCTTATAAATGATACTTGCGCAATTATATTACTTTTTTAAATGATTGCAATTACAAAATTGCAATCTCGTTAACGATATTTCAAACAATTTTTATGTAGAATGCGGACAATTGATGAAGATTTGTGAGGAAAAAATGGCAAAACACAGTTCTATGATCTTGAATGAAATTGATAAAGCGCGTCTTAAATTATCTATTGAACACTATATCAACTATTTCATCGGCAAACGAGTTTGTGAAATCACAAAAGAAGAAGCCTTAAAAGCTATTTCTCTTGCAGTACGTGAATTTGCCATGGATCAGATGTATAAAACTATCGCTCGATACAATCATAGCAATGCCAAACGAATCTATTATTTGTCGGTTGAATATTTAATCGGTCGTTCACTTGAAAATAATTTGCATAACTTGGGGTTGTTTGATGCATTGAACAGCATAAAGATTGAAGGCTGGCCGTGGAAAAATATGGAAGAGATTTTTGATACGGAATATGATCCGGCGTTGGGCAACGGCGGATTAGGTAGATTGGCTGCTTGTTATTTGGATTCAATGGCTTCCCTCGGAATCCCCGGTTTTGGTTATGGAATTAACTATGAGTACGGGTTGTTTAAGCAAAAGTTTGAGAATGGATATCAAATTGAGCATGCTGATAGTTGGGATGGTGAAAATTCTCCCTGGCAATTTGCCAGATATGACCGCAAAGTAACAATTCCTCTGTATGGCGAGGTAGAAACCACAATAAATAAAGTAACTGGTGAGCCAATGTTTATTTGGAAAAATACTCGTCCAATTTATGGTATTCCATTTGATTTTCCAATTGTTGGTTATGGTGGAAAGTCGGTAAATTATTTACGATTGTTTTCAGCTGAGGGCGATGAACAGTTGGATATAAATATCTTTAACAAAGGCGGTTATATTGATGCACTACGTGATAAAATTGAAAGTGAAACAGTGTCTAAAGTACTTTATCCGTCAGATGCCGTAGAATCGGGTAAGGAATTACGCCTTAAACAGCAATATTTCTTTGTATCATGTGCTGTTCAAGATATAATTCGCAGATTTTTGGAAAAAAGTAATGATTTTCATAAGATGCCAGAATATATATGTATCCAGCTTAATGATACTCATCCGGCTTTAGGAATTCCCGAAATGATGCATCAGCTTATTGATGTGTACGGTCAATCATGGGATAATGCTTGGGAAATCACAACGCAAATATTCGCTTATACCAACCACACTCTGTTACCAGAAGCTCTGGAAACTTGGAATGCAAATATGTTAGGAAAAATGTTACCACGCCATTTGCAGATTATTTATGAAATTAATCGACGTTTTATGGAGTTTGCGCGTTCAAAGTTTGGAGAAAATTCATATAAACTGGAAAGAGTGTCAATTGTGCATGGTGAAGGTGAAAATCAAATTATTCGCATGGCCAATCTGTCGATTGTCGGTTCTTTTAAGATTAACGGTGTGGCAAAATTACATTCCGAATTATTAAAAACTCGTTTAGTTCCGGAATTTTACGAATTGTGGCCGAATAAATTTTTAAATGTTACCAACGGAATTACTCCTCGCCGCTGGTTATACCATGCAAATACCGAGTTGTCTGATTTGATCACATCACATATCGGCGAAAGTTGGATTACAAAATTGGATTTGTTGCAAGAATTGGAAGATTTTGCAGACAACGCATCATTTGTTAAAGAATTTATGGCGATTAAGCAACGTAATAAAGAAAAATTGGCAAGTAAAATCTTGAAATCAACCGGTATTGTGGTTAATCCCAAAAGTATATTCATTATACAGGCCAAGCGTATACATGAGTACAAACGCCAACTAATGACTATTTTGCAAGTTATCGGAGATTATTTGGCAATTATAAATGACAATATTTATCCGGCAACACCTAAAACCTATATTTTTGCGGGTAAAGCGGCTCCATCTTATAATTTTGCCAAAATGATTATCAAGCTGATTAACAATGTAGCTGATGTCATTAATCATGATTCCCGTGTTAATGACATGATTAAAGTAGTTTTTGTTCCGGATTATAAAGTATCATTGGCCGAATTATTGATTCCTGCCGCGGATATCAGTATTCAAAATTCAACTGCCGGATTTGAAGCATCTGGAACCGGTAATATGAAATTTGCTTTGAACGGCGCCTTAACCGTTGGAACTTATGATGGTGCAAATATCGAAATAAGAGAAGCTGTCGGTGAAGATAACTTTTATTTGTTCGGTTTGAAAGATGAAGAAATTGTCAGTATGCGCAGGACAAATTCTTATCATCCGCATGATATTTATGAACAATCAGAATATGTAAAAAGGATTATGAATACCCTGAATTCAAATATGTTTTGCGAAAAAGATTATGTTCTGTTGTTCAAAATGATTTTTGAAGAATTGCAAGCACGAGATTACTTTATGGTTTTAGCTGATTTGGAAGAGTTTAATGAAATTATGCATGAAGCCGAAAAAGATTATCGCAACAAAAAGAAGTGGGCACAAAAAGCCATTTTAAATGTTGCAAGAATAGGAAGATTTTCGAGCGACCGATCTGTAATGGACTACGCAAAGAAAATATGGCACGTTAAACCTGTAAATTCTGATTAATTAATTCTTAAACAAGTTGTGATATCTTGCCTGCATATGTAAAAAATTGCGGAGATATTAACAATGAAACTATCTGGAATTGCAACAGTTCTTATGTCGGGAACGTTTTTGACAACATCAGCTAATGCGCTTGATATTACAGCTGATCAATTAAACAGCTTAACCGGTCCCAACATCAGTTGGTCGGATTCTACCGGAACAGCCGTGCAGATCGGTGATCAAACATTCTATTATACATACACAGCACCGGCCGGATATGAAGAAACAACAGAGCATTATACAGATACAAGTGTTACGGGTAAACTGTTTACCGGTGAATATCATACAGAGAATACAAATCCACTTGTTAGGATAAGTTCTCCCGGATTCACAATTACGTCTGATTTTGTAAACAATGCAACAGATTCAGATTCTGGTACGGCTTATAGTGCAGCTATATATATTACAGGAAACAATATAACCGTTGATAGTATAAGTGGAAATTTTGTTAATAACAGCGTTAAAGGACCTGCTGCTGTAGGTGGTGCAATATATACTTCTCCCAGTGTTGTTATTGATGTTATAGAAGGTAATTTTATTAACAACTCTACCGATGCGACAGGAGCATCCGAAGTTCAAATAACTCACGGTGGAGCAATCGATCTTCATGGTGGTGCTAATACTATCAGAGCTAATTTTATAGGAAACCATGCCAAATCTAATGTAGCCAATGCAATAGGCGGTGCTATTGCAAATAATACGGTAAGCTCATCATATACCGGTCCTGATAAAATTCAGTTGATAGAGAACAGTAATTTTATCGGTAATGTAGTAGAATCTGTTTCCGGAGTCGCAATGGGAGGCGGTATTTACAGTAACCAAGGAATTGGCAATATTGTAAATTCTAATTTTCTTTATAACAAAGCTATCGGTAATGATGATTCTCACGGTGGGGCAATTTATTCAACCAGAAATCTACAAATTACGGCAGATAAAGGCACATCATTATTTGAAGGCAATACGGTAAATGGTGAATCAAATGCTATTTACATGGCAGGTTCTGGCACAGATATTGATCTAAACCTGACCGGTACGGACAACGGTATTCTTACGATTAATGATGGTATTGATGGTGAGAACTATAATATCAATATTTTGGGTGCAAACGATGGCGAAGTTGTTCTTAACAATAAGGTTGAGCACTTTAACAATTTAAGCATCGGTGAAGAAGCAAATATGCATATGGGCTTGAATGCAGATATCAGTGGTCAGAGCATGGTGTTTGCCGGTACTGGCGGATCTAAACCGAAAATTACGATCGATATAGAAGTTGATAAAGACAATCAAACAACTAAATCCGGTATGATAACTTTGGACGGAGAAGTCAGTGGTGATTACAATGTAATTGTTAATTCGCTTAATGCAGATGGGTATACCGGAGCTTATACGGCGTTCTTGACCGCATTGAACGATACTGACAGTTCCGATGAGAACTTTCATGTAAGTCGTGTAATCGGAAACCCGTACATGTGGGAAGCCTTGTTAAATTATCAGGGAGAAACCGAGGGGTCAACTTGGTATTTGGCATTAAATGGAAATGTTGATCCAGATCCAGATCCAGATCCAGATCCGGATCCTGATCCGGAGCCACGTCCTGATGTAACACCGGAAGTTATTGCCGGGGTAGGATTGCATGAAGCAGCAATTGAACAAACACGCAGTGTTGCCCACAATGTAAAAGGCAAGGTTGCGGCCGGACGTGAATATTGCCCGGGTTGCGGATCTTATGACTATGGATGGGACGGCAACAAGTTGCGCAACCTGTGGGTATTGGCGCAAGGCGAGAATGCCAATATAGAAAAGCCGGTAGACATGGAAGCCAAGATTTGGGGTGTTGAAGCCGGATTTGATTTCCAGAATGATATTCATAATACCTTGGGTGTATTTGTATCATATCGTGACGGTGAATACGATTTGTCGGGCAAGGGATCAAAATTGCACTCACCGATCGGCTCAAGTATAGATAACGACAGTTATTTTGCATGATTATACTATCGTTATGACAAGAACATTAATTGTTTGTTTGCGACTGTTTACGGATGCATCCAAAAAGCAGAAGTTAAG
>JAEEYV010000051.1 GCA_016288295.1 Alphaproteobacteria bacterium | reverse complement strand
CCATCTTCGATATTGACCGTCGGCACATATGCGTGATTAAAAGGAATCATTTCAAGTTTTCCGCTTTGTTTAACTTTGATTTCCAGAATATCGCCCGCACCAAAGTTATAAATTCCCACAATCTTGCCTGCCACATTACCCGAAGCAGCTTCGCGAACGTCTAGACCGATCAAATCTGCCTGGTAAAACTCTTCTTCATTGGTCAGTGGTGGCAGCACATCACGTTCCGCAAACAATTGCGTTCCGATAAATGTCTGCGCAAGATTTCTATCATCAACTCCCTTAATTTTAACTCGCAATAATTCTTTCGAATGACCGACAACTTTTATTTCCAGAGATCGCCCTTTTTGATCTGTCAACACGCCATACTTGTCGATATTACGGTCCTGCTCGGTAAAACTTTTTACTTTTACCTCACCCTTAATACCGTGAACACCGACAATTGTACCCAGACAAATTTTTGAACGATTCTGCATCTAAAAATCCTTAAAACAAAATTATTCTGCGCTACCTTCGGTTGTTGCAGATGCGGCTTCAGCAGCAGCTTTAGCGGCTTCTTCTTTAGCCTTCATTCTTTCAACAGCTTTAGCCTTAGGAGCAGATTTTTTGGGCTGTTCACGTACAGCCGGAGCTTTAACCAATCCCAGATTTGAAAACAATTTTGCCAATCTGTCAGTTGGTAAAGCACCGATACCGAGCCAATATTTAACTCTTTCTGCATTAACAACCAATCTTTGCTCATGATCCTGAGGCAACAACGGATTATATGTTCCTAGTTTTTCAATAAATCTACCATCACGAGGAGCTCTTGAATCAGCCGCTACAATACGATAGAACGGACGTTTTTTAGAACCACCACGAGATAATCTGATACGAACTGCCATTTTATATTCCTTTCTAAATTAAATTAAAAAAACAATCCCCGCCCTAATGGCTTAAAACGGAAATCTGTTTCCCATTCCTCCGGGCAATTTTCCCATTGGAAATTTTTTCATCATCGACATCATGCTGCCTAAGCCGCCGTTGCCGAATTTTTTCATCATTCCGGCCATCTGCTCATATTGTTTTAAGAGCTTATTGACCTCATGAACTTCCACACCTGCACCTGCAGCAATTCTCTTTTTGCGTGAAGCCTTAATCACATCAGGAGATTTTCTTTCCAGCTTTGTCATTGAAAGAATAATTGCTTCTTGCTTTTTAATGAGACTGTCACCTATGCCGGCATTTTCTATTTGAGTCTTAAACTTAGACAACCCGGGAATCATCGACATTATTCCGCCCAAACTGCCCAGTTTTTGAATTTGCCTCAACTGGCTCAACAAGTCATCAAGATCAAACTTACCTTTCATCATTTGTTGTGCCATCTTATCGGCTTCTTCACGATCAATTTTTTCAATTGCGTTTTCAACCAAACTGATTACATCGCCTTGTCCTAAAATACGCCCGGCAATGCGGTCAGGATGAAATTCTTCAAATTCATCAATCTTTTCTCCGGTACCCAAAAACTTGACCGGCACCTGTGCCACCATACGCATTGATAAAGCCGCACCGGCACGTGACGAACCGTCGATTCGCGTCAATACAATTCCGGTAACACCGAGTTTTTCATTGAACTCTTTTGCAACATTGCAGGCATCTTGCCCCATCATTGCATCGGCCACCAACAAAATTTCTGCCGGAGTTGCAATTTTTTTGACTTCAACCAACTCGTTCATCAAATCATTATCAATATGTAAACGTCCGGCTGAGTCCAAAATCAAAACGTCATAGCCGCCTTTTTTAGCTGCATCTAATGCCCGCCTTGTGATTTCCAACGGTTTCTGCCCTTGCACAATCGGCAAACTTGAACCGCCGATTTGATCTGCCAATTGCGCCAACTGCTCCTGAGCGGCCGGACGATAAACGTCCAACGATGCCAACAGAACTTTACGCCTTTTACCCAACAGTTTGGCTAATTTTGCGGAGGTTGTTGTTTTGCCAGAACCTTGCAAACCGACCATCAAAATAACAGCCGGAGGCACAACATTAAAGTTTAGGGAACTTTCATCCTCACCCAAAACTTTTACCAACTCATCATGAACAATTTTAACCACCATCTGCCCGGGCTGAATTGAGCGAATAACCTTCTCGCCCAGAGCCTGTTCTTTAACTTTGGCAATAAACTCTTTGACTACCGGCAGAGCAACATCTGCCTCCAGCAAAGCGACACGAATTTCACGCATAGCTTCATCGACATCTTTTTCATTCAAGACACCTCTTGAAGTTATTTTAGCAAAAACGCTGCTTAGTTTATCTGTCAAATTTTCAAACATCTGCACCCATATAAACTATTGCACGCCAGTGTGCGAACCCTCGCTGACTGGCGGCACTCCGTAGAGTGGTTAAAACAAAAACTCACAATGAAAAATCATTGAAACTGCACTCAACATAACAGATTAATCTTCAGAGTCAAGCAAAAAAACTGTGCTTATTTTACCCCTTTTTTATATTTCAAACAAATTTTTGTAACTCGTTCGGTCAACAAACCGTTTACTGACGGGAGCAATCTAAGTTTTGGAATAAACAACTCATTTTGTGCCAAAAGGTCATCAAAATCCATTGCATAACCGCCCTTTATCAAAGCGTCTGCCAATCTGTAACAATCCGGGCGTTTGCTCTTCTTTATTTTTACATCACGACAAATAAACGTCGGAATTCCGCACGTAGCTGTCTCACAACTGGCAAATGAATCAAAAGTATGCACAACAAAAACTTTTTTCTTTCCCAAAATTCCCGGATAAACATTACCAAATTCTTCGTTCTGCTTTTCAAATTCTTTTTTATATTTTCCGGCATAAACTCTCCATTCCGGCATTTTTCCATCTTTATTTTCTAAAGGCTTTCCATTATAAAAATACATATTTGCGTTTTCCAGACAACGCTCATACAAAAAATCGCACACCTCATCAGGGGTGCGCGGGCCGCTCACAAAAACGACATTACACCCTTTTTCTCTCAAAACCAGAGTCTTATTCCATATTTTTTTGCATACGCCAATATCAAAAACAATGTCGTCATTCTCTGCCCTTCCTCCCAAACTGATTATTGCTGTCGGCTTTTGCCCTTTTATATTTTTTATGGCCTGTTTAAGTTTTTTCTGCCCGAACTTTTGCTTAATAAAGACCTTGGTCATATTATGAATAATACCTATTGTTACCAAAAATTTCCCTGGCCTTGATTGTGCAAAATCTGCTTCTTTATCCGATAGCATATGTAACGGAGCATTTACTACATCTGCCCATTTATAATCATAAGCTCCTGATGTCAGCACCACCGTTACAACCCAACCTTTTTTACGTTCCTTATAATATTCTTTTATTACACGGCACAATTCATCCGCATTTTGCGCCGCATATTTTCCTTCAGATTGCTGACATACTGTTACAAAAACCCGCGGAGCCAAAAATCGATCAGCAAAATGCTCGTCAAGACATGCAAATACATCTTTATCAAACTGATGCTTATCATTATACTCACTATATCGTAGTGTATTCGGGCTGACATTATTTACGAACATATTCCACGTCAACCCAAAATAAATTTTCTTGTTATTGTGATTTTTGCGCACCGAACACGCCACCAAACCTTTAATTTGGTTACGATACCCTATGCCTGGGATGAACATTGCAAAACTTGTTGTCAAAAACTTAAACATCACAAACTCCGCTTTGCAAAATAACAATATATAGTTAAAAATTAATAAAGCCGCCCCAGTAGGCGGCTTTATCCTTAAACAGCAATTTTTCCATGACAATGTTTGTACTTCTGACCACTCCCACATGGACAAGGATCATTTCTTGACACCTTTCCCCATGTGCTTGGATCATTAGGATCAATTTCTGTCTTAACATATTTAAAAGGAACGGCCTTCCCCGGCATTTCAGGACGACTTCCCCCCACCAGGCTCTGCGGAGTTTCATGCACTTCCTGCATCTTTGTTGGAGTACTGCGCAATTGCAAATCATCCGCATTTTGTGGCTGAATTTGTACACGATACGTAATAGAAGTAACACGTTCTCTCAACATATCCAACATATCAGAAAACATATTAAATGCTTCTTTTTTATATTCATTCAATGGATCTTTTTGCCCATATGCACGCAAAACAATTGTATACCTCATATAATCCAGACTGGCTATATGTTCTTTCCACAACTGATCCAGCACTTGCAATAATATGTTTTTTTCTACCAGACGTACAATCTCTTCCGGCAATCCAGAATTTTTCTCCTGCAACATTTTTTCAGCACCTTCGATAATGCGCTGTTCCATAACGTCACTATCAATTTCTTTTTCCTTGCTCCATTCTTCCAGAGGCAATAAAAATCCGGTAATTCTGGCAATTTCTTGTTGCAATTCGGCAACTTTCCACTCATTTGGAGCAGTACCCGGCTGAATATACGTTGAAATAACATCACCGAGATATTCTTCTCTCATATCTCTTACTGTACCGCTGACATCATCGGCTTGCATCAATTCACGACGTTGTTCATAAACAACTTTTCTTTGGTCATTCATTACATTGTCATACTTGAGCAAATTTTTACGAATATCGAAGTTACGTTCCTCAACCTTCTGTTGGGCTTTTTCAAGGGCTTTACTAATCCATGGGTGTACCAATGGTTCACCTTTTGGCATTCCCATTTTGGTAAGCATTGCCGACATTCTTTCTGATCCGAAAATGCGCATCAAATCATCTTCCATCGACAGGAAAAATTTTGATGTTCCCGGGTCACCCTGTCGACCGGAACGACCTCGCAATTGGTTATCGATTCGGCGACTTTCATGACGTTCCGTACCCAAAATAAACAAACCGCCGGCAGCAATAACTTTAGACTTATCCTCCTCTATTTCCTTTTTCAATTTGGCTTTCAGCTCATCTATCTGCTCTGTGGTTTCATCGCCCTTAAGCATATTTTTAAGACGCATATCCAAATTACCGCCAAGTTGAATATCGGTACCGCGACCGGCCATATTAGTTGCAATTGTAATTGCTCCCGAAACACCCGCCTGAGCGACGATTGCCGCCTCACGCTCATGGTGACGAGCATTCAACACTTCAAATTTTACTTTGCTTCTTTTACTCAGCAAATCGGCAACCAGTTCTGATTTTTCAATTGAGGTTGTACCGACCAAAACCGGCTGTCCTTTCTCATGACATTCCAAAATCGTTTTAATAATTGCATCATATTTTTCGGCCGCCGTCATATAAATTTCGTCATGCAGGTCTTCACGCTTAATCGGACGATTCGTCGGAATTTCAATACATGACAAACCATAAATATCAACAAACTCTGCCTCTTCGGTCATAGCCGTACCGGTCATACCCGACAATTTCGGATACAAACGAAAATAATTTTGGAAAGTAATCGATGCCAAAGTCTGGTTTTCTGACTGGATTTTAACTCCTTCTTTGGCTTCAATAGCCTGGTGCAAACCGTCAGAATAGCGACGTCCTTCCATCATACGACCGGTAAACTCATCAATAATCACAACTTTACCGTCTTTTACAATATAATCTACATCACGTGTCTGCATTTTATGAGCGCGTAAGGCATTGTTAACATGTTGCACCAAGGACACATTGCCGACATCATACAAACCGCCCTCTTTAATCAGACCGTTTTCTTTCAAAAGCTTTTCGACGTGTTCCATACCGCTCTCGGTCAAAACCACACTCTTAGCTTTTTCATCTTTTTCATAATCACTTTCGACCAAACTCGGAATAATACTGTTAACCGCCACATACTTTTCTGAGGAATCCTCAGCCGCACCAGAAATAATCAAAGGCGTTCTGGCTTCATCAATCAAAATCGAATCCACCTCATCGACAATCGCAAAATTGAAAGGTCTTTGCACCATTTCGGCGAGATTAAATTTCATATTATCACGCAAATAATCGAATCCTAGCTCATTATTTGTGCCGTAAATAATATCACAAGCATAAGCGGCACGGCGTTGCTCATCATTTTTTTCGTGGATAATATAATCAACCGTCAACCCCAAAAAGCGATATACTTGCCCCATCCATTCGGCATCACGCTTTGCCAAATAATCATTAACAGTAACAATGTGTACGCCTTTTCCTGACAAAGCTTGCAAATATGCTGCCAGTGTTGCCACAAGTGTTTTACCCTCACCGGTTTTCATTTCGGCAATCATACCTTTATGCAACACAATACCGCCGATTAATTGCACATCATAATGACGCTGCCCCAAAGTTCTTTTTGCCGCTTCACGCACAACCGCAAACGCCTCCGGCAACAAATCATCAAGAGTTTCACCAAGTTTTAAACGGTCACGAAACTCAACGGTTTTATTGCGTAGTTCTTCGTCACTCAATACCTCCATTGACGGTTCTAGTGAATTAATCTTATTTACTAATTTATATTGTTTTTTTATAAAACGATCATTGGCACTACCAAAAACCACTTTTGCAATTTTACCAATCATATATAAAATCCACCCTTGTAATATTTAAAGTCAAACATACATTTAATGTTTATAATATATAAAGTCAATAGTTTGCCCCAACTTATAAACCTCATACAAATATTTTTCTTGGATTTTTTTTATTTTGAGCTATAAACTAGTTTAGTTTTTATTTTTTTTGGAGGAATATTGATGAAAACCAAATATGTTGCAGCTATTGCTTTGTCGTTAGCTATCTTTAACCCTTTTAACGCCAATGCTGAGGGCAACAATGGTGTTGCCGGCGTTGTAAACGGAGAAAAAATCACCGTTGCCGAAATCAGATCCATATACGATAACACTCCTCAAATTCACAATCAGGAAAAATGGGATACTTTTTACCAAAAAGCTTTAGTCGCTTGGGTCGGAAGCAAATTAGTTCAACAGTCAGCCGATAAAACAGGCATTAGAAACACCGAAGAATACAAAAAACAACTTCAAACTGCAGGCAACGATATTGCCGGTAAAATTTATTTGAAACAAGAGCTGGATAAAGCAATTTCTGATAATGATTTGAAAAATCTTTATAATCAGTACAAAACCAATTTCGTATCTGAAAAAGAAATGAAAGCTCGCCATATTTTGGTAGAAAATGAAACCATTGCCAATGACGTTATTGAACGCATCAAAAAAGGCGAAAAATTCGACGACTTAGCTCGTAAATATTCAAGAGAGAAAAAAATCGACCTCGGATATTTCACCAAAGACATGATGGTACCTGATTTTGGTAATGCTGCTTTTTCAATGAAAAAAGGTCAATTTTCACAAAAACCGATTAAAACTCAATTTGGTTATCACATCATCATGGTTGATGATGTTCGTGACAGCAAGCCTTTGTCTTACAAAGATGCTGAACCTCAACTTAAAGGAGCTCTAGCCGGCAAAGCACTGAAAACCGTTATGTCAAACTTGGCTAAAGATGCCAAAATTGAAAAATATACTCTCGACGGTAAGAGCTTCTAGTTTATAACACTCACAAAAAATCCTCTTCCACAATGAAGAGGATTTTTTTTATTTTATTTCTGATATTTTTTTTGCCACATACTCACGACGTGCCGGCACAACTTTTTCTGCTACAATATATTCCTTCAATAATGCAACAATTTCCTGCTTATAACGTTTTGAATTATTGGCAATTTTTACTAAATTATAAACCGCCGCAATAAAAACCTGCTCATGAGGACTACTCATCTGCTCTGCAATTTGCTTATACGTTGGTGTATTATCCCCGTTTTTCTTAGCAATCCGTGCTTCAAAGATCATTCTTTGCAAGCGACGAGCCGATGTTTCATTCATTGTGATTTTACGATGCCTGAAAACACGCTTTGTTTTAGCCACAATCGATGATAATTTCTGCACTATTTTTGCCATAACACACCCTCCGATACCTAAAAAATAAGTATAAAAAATAAAAAATTAATTAAAAATTATCAAATTTTAATTAGTTTCTTATAATAAATAAGCAGATATATCTTAGGAGTTATCATGAAAAAATTTTTCTGCACCTTGGTCATAATGACATTTGTTCTCTGCGCCTGCCACAAAGAACAAAACATGGAAATTGATAACGATATTATCATTTTTACCCAACAAGGCTGTCCTCATTGTGAAAAAGCCGTTGACTACATCAACAACTACCTTTTATTAAAAAAACCGACATTGCACATCAAACAAATTGATGTCAGCCATAATAATGAGAATATTGAAATACTGAAACACTACCTAAAAAAATATAATTCTTACGAAACTCGTATTGGCACTCCAGTAATTATTTTCAATAACCAACTTGTTATTGGATGGGACATTACCAACAAATTTAAGCTCAAAAAAGCTTTTGATTTATAACCAACTTTAAAGAGGCTTACATGAAAAAATTATATTTATTTTCCTTGATTGCATTTTCTCTCATTTCAACCAACGTCTTTGCTCAAGATGAGGATTTGCACGATGCCGCCGTTCTATCAGAACACTTCAAAAATCTTCAAGAATTCACCGCATGGTACAAAGAACTTAATCAAGAAAATAAAAACCTCGTTTTAGCAGGTACAATATATGCATGTACGCCCGACTTAACTAAAACCTCCCTAGCAGAGGGTGGTAATATTAACACAAAATTATCAGTCATAAATATCACCTCCGGACATAATGATCATAGTTCAGCATACATTTACGCATATAATTCAGGTAACGTTGATGAATTTATAACAAAAACACTGTTAGAAGGTATAAAAAGATCTAGAAAAGCTGTAAAAAAAGAAAGTTGTGGTCATACTTTTTCCTCGATAGGTAGTGAAACTCCAGGATTGATGTCGCTGACCTCCGCTTCCGTAAAATTTTGCCAAAATACTGATAAAAAGGTCGAGATGTTGCAGATTTTAACGAAAAATGGCTTAGATATAAACGAAACCAATAAGTTACTCGTTTCTCCTTTATCAGAAGCAATTAAGAGTAAAGATATCGAAATGGTAGACCTTTTATTACAAAACGGTGCAGATTTCAGCAAGTCTCTGGCCCTTTCACGCATGATAGACGAATACCCTCGATACACAACATTCACTGCCGAAACTGAAGCAATATGGAATTATGTTATAGCATATTTACAAAAGCACAAACTCACACCTGAAGCCGAAACTGACGCCTATATAAAATGCCGCTTAAAAATGGCGCATCTATATACACCTGAAACCGAAACTAACCCTTATATTGCTGCTTATACAAAAGATAGCTTAAAAGGAGACAACCAACTTAACACCAAATTAGAACAATTATTGCACCCAGACTACAGCACAATAGCAGCAAAAGAAGGAATATTGGCCGCCGCCAAGCAACGTGAATATACTTTACTGCAAGAACTGGTAGATAATGGGGTTGACATAAATTATCAAGACAAAGATGGCCGCTCAGCATTATTTTTTATAACAGACACTAGTTCTCCAGATAATAAAGATATTGAAGCAATAAAATATTTATTAAATCACGGTGCAGATACAAGTATTAAAGATAAAGGCGGTAAAACAGCCTTTGATGATTGTGCTTATAAAATTTGCCAACTTAGTCCATATGGTATGCGAAAATTCTCATCCGACGACAAAACTATTATACCAACATTGGAACGAGCTATTCGTGAAGATGATTGTGCTACTATCGTTGATCTTATTAAAAACGGAATAGATCCTTACATAAATATCTACGGAGAAGCCTTATTTTTCCGTATGTATCACACAGATAATAGAAAATGTCTAAAAGATGTTTTAGACCTGGGTATTGACCTAAATAAAGTTGTTATAACTAGAAATGATGACGGAGATATTAAGGACATTGATACCGCCCTTACCTATGCTGAACATTATTTCTGGTCAAAAGATTTAATTCCATTATTAAAACAATACGGAGCTACTGAAACTGATGACAAACAACGAATAATCTCCTATAAAAAAATAGATGGCAAATTTGGATACACAAACGGACATATAATATTCGGATACAACGCGCAAAAAGAGGCAAGTATACGGCAAAAACTAAAAGAAAAAGATCTTAAAGATTGGGAAATTGAGGTATATCAACAACTACTCAAAGAACAAGAATACATGAAAATACATGAAAAAAAAGCTTTTGATTTATAACCAACCTTAAAGAGGCTTACATGAAAAAATTATATTTATTTTCCTTGATTGCATTTTCTCTCATTTCAACCAACGCCTTTGCTCAAGATGAGGATTTACACGATACCGCCGTTCTATCAGAACATTTCAAAAATCCTCAAGAATTCACCACATGGTACAAAGAACTACCGACAAAAGATAAAAATCTTGTCCTCGCCGGCACAATCCACGCTTGTCGTCCTGAACTTACACAAATTGCTCTTAACAACGGCGGAGATATTAAAACCAAACTTCTTGTTCTTACAGTAACTTCCGGTCATGACGAAGATGGTGCTGATTACCTCTATACTTATAACCGCAGCGATGGCGACCAAAACCTCGTTTCTGTGCGAGCTATACAAGATGGCGTAAAAAGGAGCCAAAATGCTACCAAAAAAGAAAGTTGCGGACACGATTTTTCAACCATGGGAGCAACCACTAACGGCTTCATAACCCTAGATTCAGCCACAACTCAATTTTGTAAACAAGAAACCGATACCACCAAAATGCAAGAGATACTTAAACACTAACATTACCTGAGAGTTACCAACAATGCGTATATTTGAAAACTTTAGAAAAACTCCGGCTTATAAAGCCTGTTGGAAAATCACACTTCTGTTTGCCCTCATTGCAATATACTTAAAGATAGAAAGCCGTGGTGCCGGCTTAGGCGCCATCGGAATAGCTTTTTTCTTTGCAATCACTGTCATTACATATATAATCACTTTCATCACTTTATCAATAATCGGTATATTTCAAAGAAATAGTGTAAACAAAACCAAACCTAAAAACAAGTTTATCCCCCACACTTGCTGTATCTTAATTATTGCAATTATTGCCTATTGCCTATACGCATATTGTACACCCATAAATCATGTTGCTAAGGCCAACGTTGATCCTTTAGCCCTCTGCGTAGCATTATTAGCAACATGCATCACAGTGGCTATATTCACCATTCTAACAATAACTGATATACTCCGAAAAAAACAAAACAAAAAATTAGAATACAAAACCAGTATTGTCGCCGATATTGGATATATCATAAGTTTGCTGCTTTGTTGCCTTATATTTGATGTGATTTATGAAAATTTCTTATCCGACAAACACAAAAATCATATTACAGTATATAATTTGGACTATACGCTACAGGAAATGCAGTATCGTCATGATGACTGTAAATCTCAGCAAGATTTAATAAATTGTCTGGCAAAATCATTCAAACGTAATCCATCAGAAAAAATTAACATTAAAGATAATGTTATTTCGAGAAAAGATCTAACTTATAAGGTTGTAATCAATGAAAATTGCAATAAAAATAATGCCTCCGAATTAACCGAAAACAATTGCTACATAGAAATCAAACTTAAAGATGTTGCATATAAAGACAAACACATAAAAGCAGTATTACAATATAATTATGATGGACACTATAACGGCTACTATAATGTTACATATTACCAAGTATGTGAAAATAGAAAAGAAAAATGCGGGGAAAAAAGGACTATTAGACACTAATACGGCTATAAGAGGCTATCACGAGTTTGTCTTTTAGGCTCCTTTTTAGTAATGTCTTTTTTAACAACCGCCTGCACCAATCACAGACCATAAATCCACCGCCCAAAATAAACCCATAAATAAACCAAAAAAACTATTAATAAGATATATCCAACATCGACCAATTTTCTAATCTTTTTTACACCAATAATTTTATCTAACAGCAAAAGTGCTGCAAATACTATACATACAGCAATCCATTCCAACATAAAAACACTCAAATTGAATGATTTCCCGCTATCGAGATAGTAACTTGCTATTGCTGTAAAAATAATATACCATAAGATTGTTGCTATTTTTACCGCATTTGCGGTAATGTTTTTACTCCTCAAGTACAATTCAAGCAACATCAGCAAATTAATGCTTACAAAAAACACAAAAAAACAAATAGAATAAAGGTGTACTACTGCCATACAAACTAACGCACCAAAACCATCACAAAGATCCATCCACAATGTCAGCAATAAATACAGACACATATAAACAATCGGTAACAGATACCCCGAATATCCTGCCATTCTGTAACACATTGTATTTCTGAGTTTTATAAATATATTTGTCAAAAATTCTGCCTCCACTTACAACAATGCACACATTTTACAACAACAAATTAAGCATTAGTTAAACGGCAATTTGGCACTCCGAGCAACAAAAAATCCGCCTCTTCGGCGGATTTTTAATGGCGGGAGTGACGGTCGCTAAGTAAAAACAAGCCACCAAAGCTTGTTTTTGTCTGCAAGACCAACGGAACATCTTGTCGAGCAAGGCTCTGACAAGAGCCACAGCGAAATTAGATGCCGTTGTATAGCCTCGTTACAAATTGCCGCAAAAACGGCAATTTGGCACTCCGAGCAACAAAAAATCCGCCTCTT
>JAEEYV010000050.1 GCA_016288295.1 Alphaproteobacteria bacterium | reverse complement strand
GGTAACACGATATCCGGTGTATGTACCCAACAACATAACCACAAACAAAATAACCAAATTAAGCTCGTCAAATGCAAACATAATGTGGCGGATATATTCGTTTACAATCACAAAATAGGTAATAATCGCCACCAAAACGCTGTAAACAATCTGCTTCATGGCGTTTTTTGCGCCTTCTTCTTCCCACGTAATCGAGGCTCGCTCAATAATCCATGCCGTAATAATAATCGGGAAGAACAAGGCCGAAGACGCAATCGACAAATTCCAGTTATAGCCGATGATTGCCAAGAACTGCATAATCAAAATTACAAAAATTACCACCGCCGAAATTCTCGGTACCAACAGCAAATTAAGCTTTGACAAACCTGCTCTGATTGCTACACCCATGCCGATAATCAATGTAAAACATACCAAACCGGCCCAAAATCCAGTTTCGACCAACGACATAGCAATCAACATCGGAGTAAAAGTTCCCATGGTTGATATACCGATAACGTTACGCATCAAAACTACTACCAAAATCGCTAACGGGAAAATCATCAGCCATTTCAGAGCATTTTGTTGATTGACCGGCAGGTTATAAATTGAGTACCCGAAATTAGTCTGCTGATTAGCCAATTTTGCACGATGACCTGCCATTTTATAAGAAGAACGCAAAGACCTCATCACCGAATATTTAATGCTCGAGTTTTCACCGCCTGTTACGTCAAACATTGAATCCGCGCCGCGTTGGAACACTACAAAACTGCTCGGCAAACCTTTTTTACCCGTCTTGATGTCATAAATCTTCCACATCTTATCCATATAGGCCTCAATCATAACATCAGGCACAAAGGTTTTCTTTTCTTCCTGCAGTTTAATACCCCTGACCATACGAGCCGAAATATTTTTCAAAGCCAACAAATCAATTATCGCCTGAGCAGTCTCTTTATCCGTGCTTCTTTCCGGCATAAAAGCTTGTACTGTCTCATCAGGAGGTGTTTGATTGAGCAAAAAGATAACCTGTTGCACGGCATCACCTTCCAACTTTGATGCTGTATCCAAAACTTCCATTGCAACATTTGATTCTTGTTCCGACAAAACCGGTTTTACAATCTTATCAGCTTTGGCTGCTGGAGTTTTACCATTGCCATCAACATTATCATACATCAAAACACGATAATAAACATCTTGATGTTTGGTCTTTGGCTTTGTCGTCAGTACAACCTTATCTTTGGTCATATCGACATTATATTTTGGAGCTACGGTATCCTCATCCAAAACCTTAAAATCAGTTGATGGAGTCGGACGAGTAATTGCCACCTTAATCGGATCTCCAGTCGGCTCAAATGCGACATGTGCTTCAACCGTCCATACCGCAGTTTTCTTATTCGGAGCAAAGCTAAACCCCCAATATTTAATTTTATAATAAGCACTGATACCGGCAAACAGGATTGATAAAATCAACCCTATACTCAACACCAACCTAACTGATTTTAGTTTTTGTAACATAATTATCCTCTACTATTTCAAAGTATTGCTCAGAGAAGTATCAACAACAGCACGGCCATTCAAAATATTACGCCCGATCAACCCCTGGTACGAAAACTTGTCTCTTTCTGCCAACGAAAATTGAGCTCTTATAATTTCCCCTCCGAAACGCACGCTCATCACTACTACGATACGTTTCTCTTTATTGTCGATTCTTTTAACCCTTTGGCGACGCATCACTTTCTTTTCAAAATGATGAGTCTCGCCATATTCACGGTTAATCAAATCAAAAGACACCCATTGCTCACCGTCACGTTCAAAAATTGTGCGATTCGCAACATCAATCGACGATGTCTCAGCACCGGTATCAATACGAGCCAAAAATGGTTTCTTCATCGGTAAAAAATAAATCGGTTCAACTTCACCAATCACACCCAAACTGTGTTTTTGCGGAATATTTTTTGCTTCTTCAACTTCCGGATTCTTAACTTCTACCCCCGGAACAATTGCCGGACGTACATCACTGCGACAAGCACTATTAGCCATAACCGCAGCCATTAAAATTATAATTTTTATCGGTAATAGTTTCATTTTTTCAATCTTCTATCTGCTTTATTTATCTTCAGAGGCTATTTAGCGGCAAAGCCCAGATTTTGTAAAGAAAAAAAAACAAATTAGCCCAAATTTTTAATGACAAAAAAATAAAAATATAGTACAATAGACGAAAAGGAGAGAAAATAGATGAATACAAGAAGAGATGAACTTGGAAAACGCATCAACAAAGCATTACTGGGATTGGGTGTTGTCGGTATCGCACTATCCCCAACCAACGCCGGTGCTCAAAATCCAGCATCATCTTCTTATCCTTCTCATCGACAAACAAATGAACGAAGCAATAATCGGGCTCCCGAGCGTAAATATTCCATGGACATCAATAAAGAAATCGAATCATGTGCTGACCGCTTTTGCCAACAAGTTGTTAATAATGCCTTCCATCATTATAATGAAATAACAAAATGTGCCAGAACTAGTAGATCGGCTAAAAGCTCTGCATTAAAAAATTATGTTAAAAGAAATATTTTTGATGTTGTTGCGCCGCGGAGCGGTCTTACTGGCGCCGACGCATATTGTATTGCTACGCTCAGCCTTTGTATTATGGAAGCCAATAAAACTCTTGAATATTTACCTCAAAAAATGATACCAGGATCAACTGAATGCAACAATTTTATGAGAAAAGTTTTAGATTATACTGAATCTGTTTCCATAACTATAGGCCGTAACGGACGCCCCTGCATCAATACCGATTTACTCGAAAATGGCGATATAGTATTTACCCCGCGTGCACCAGAAAAATATCACGCTCAAATGGCATATATTGAGAATGGAAAAGTCCGACTAATCAGTTTTAATAAAGAACACATAGATATGCCACAACCAATATTTAAAGAAGGTTACTATACAAAAGCAAAAATTTTCAAACAACATGAATTCATGAAAGACATGATTCGTCAATACATGCTTGATAATCAGTTGATTCCTCAAGACTATAACCGAAACGGTGAAACTGTTCTTCCAATTGAAAATGCCCGTCAAATCACAAATTACATAAACGGTAATTCTAAAGCTCAGAAAATGCTCACCATCAATATGTCTCATACTTCAGACCTTACAAATACAACTTTGTATTCGTTTAATGATGCACAGCAAAAAGCCGGTGCTAAAAAGACCGGCTCTGAAAAAACAATCGACCCCAGAACAAATTATACCTTTTTCAGTAAGAAAAACCAATCTCGGGGCTGACACATTAAAAGAACAACGTTGCTCTCACAGACATGACTGTGCCATAGTCTGATTTGGTGTTTTGTGCCGGATCAATATAAAATTGCACATCCGGTGTAATTGTTGCCCATTTTGAAATTCCCCATGCCCAATAAGCTTCTATAAGCTTTTCGCTCTTGTGTTCAGTCTCGAAGCCTACAGCCTTTTTATCAATTCGGTTATACGCAAATGCCAAACCTATTTGATCTAAAGGATTGCGATTGAACGGATTATTATAAACGCCTCCTAACACCCATGACTGATTAATCGTAGCCACGTTTCCCGAAACTCCGTTAACTCTGCCGAACAGTGATAGTTTTTCTCCGATATTTTGGCCCAAATTCAGCGACCAACCATTGGTTGTTTCCGGCTGTTCCTTAACCCCCGGCTGATTATACAACAAAACTGCTATCTCACTTTGCCCGACCCTGCTTATTGTCGGAGTATATGCCGCATACGCAAATGTAGTAAAATGTTTGTCACTCAATGTATTAAATTTAACACTCGTTGCCGCAATATTACTTGCATCTTGTGCACCCAATGCAAAACTCCACTCCTGATTGAGTGTTGCTTGTACAAATGCTCCAAATCCTGCTGTTGCATAGGTTGAACTTGCATTTTGTGACAAAGCATAATTGATAAAGTTTACCTGCTGATTGGCATCATAGTTTGTGCCGTCAAAATTATATATCGGGAACTGTCCGATTGCTGCAGTCAGCCATTTTGCCCCATGTGGTGTATAGCTATAGTATAGTTCCGGAAATTCATTTGAACTGTCCCCATAATCATTAATACCGGTCACCACCCCGATATTGTTCCCCAACCTATTTCCTGAAACGCCGCCGTACCTGACTACATTATATGCAAAATTCAAAACACCTGTTCCATATTCATTATCAAATGTAGTCCAGCTGAAACTCGGATATATTATCGTCTGAGCTGAAGTTTTTCGCCCTGATGGTGCACCTCTTTGTGGCATATAAGAAATATCAACCGCATAGCTAAACCCATATTTTTCATTAAGCATATTTTTAAAATCTGCATATTCATTACCTAATTCACTAAAAGTAAAATTATGCCGCTCATTTGCTGCCGCAGATCTTTTCGCCGCACTTCTTGTCGCTTCTGCTTCATTGGTCAAAGCTACCAACAACATTGCCATCAATAATCCTGATTTTTTCATACTTTCCTCACCTTAAATTAAAAACTCGTTATATAGATGCTCACTCATATTTCAAAAACAAACACAACTTTAGTATATAACAGCTTGAAATAAGGTTTCTGATACATACCTTTCGGGCAGAAACAAATTTTATAAGGAGATAAAACATGACCGAAGGTGTACGTTACCCGACTCTTGCTTTTCAAACCGGTGGTGCAGGACAATCCGACGTAGGCATTCCACCGCAACCGTTTGAAACTTTTTGCTATGATTCAGCCCTTCTTCAAGCAAAAATCGAAAATTTTAACGTCATCCCATACACTTCTGTATTGCCGAAAGAATTGTTCGGCAACATTGTCCCCGTCGACAAAGTAGTCGGTCAATTCAAGCATGGTGCCGTATTAGAGGTCATTATGGCCGGCAATGGTGCCAACCGTGATGACCACAAAGCCATTGCTACCGGTGTCGGTATCTGCTGGGGCAAAGACTCAAATGGCAAACTCATCGGTGGCTGGGCAGCAGAATATGTAGAATATTTTGACACTTATATTGATGACGACATTGCCAAGACCCACTGTGAAATGTGGCTCAATAAATCTCTCAATCACGAATTGGAAATCCGCGGCGTCGAAAAACACTCCGAATTTCAGCTGTTTCATAACTACCTCAATATCACACAACAGTTCGGATATTGTTTGACCTGCCTTGGTTTTCTAAACTTTGAGCATGCTGAACCAGCTCATGTTGCTTAATTGGTTTTGATAATGATTTTTGAATTTTTCAAAAATTTTGAGAAACCAATACCGAACGTGAGGCGAAACAATCCTTAAACGATTGCTTCGCCTCCTTTCGTTATCAATTTTAATAAGGATTTCACAATGACACAAGCAAACAAAAATAACAATTCTACCGATAATTCTCAAGGTCTGGGAGTTATGGCTCTTGCAGCCATTGTTGTCAGTTCCATGATTGGCGGTGGAATTTATTCTCTCCCCCAAAACATGGCTGCCGGCGCATCCGTCGGTGCAGTCATTCTTTCTTGGATAATCACTGGATTTGGCGTATTCTTCATCGCCAACACTTTCCGCACCTTATCAATAGCCAAACCGAACCTAACATCAGGAATTTACATGTACAGCCGCGAAGGCTTTGGCCCCTACGTTGGATTTACTATTGGATGGTCATATTGGCTCTGTCAAATTTGTGGCAATGTCGGCTATGCCGTTATTACCATGGACGCCCTCAACTACTTTTTTCCGCCCCATTTTGCCGGCGGAAACAACCTGCCATCAATAATCGGTGGCTCAATCTTAATTTGGGGATTTAACTTTTTGGTGCTACGAGGTATGAAACAGGCTTCATTTATCAATACAATCGGTACAATCGCCAAAATTACTCCGTTAATATTATTTATTATTATTACCATGTTTGTTTTTCATCTCGACCATTTTGATTTCAATTTTTGGGGCGAAAATACCAAAAGCCTCGGCGGTTTAAGCACTCAAATCAAAAGTACTATGCTCGTAACATTATGGTCTTTTATTGGTATTGAAGGTGCCGTTGTACTTTCTAAACACGCCAAAAATCCAAACAGTGTTGGACGTGCCACTTGCCTCGGCTTTTTAGGTTGCCTTATCATTTATATTTTGCTATCGGTTCTTCCTTACGGCTATATGTCCCAAGAAGAACTTGCTGCCATTCCAAATCCCTCCACCGGTGGTATATTGGAAAAGATTGTCGGTCCATGGGGAGCATGGCTTATGAATATCGGACTGGTTATTTCGGTTCTTACCAGCTGGTTGGCATGGACCATGATTACTGCTCAAGTTCCACAAGCTGCCGCCGAAAATGGCACTTTTCCAAAGCAATTTGCTCTTGAAAACAAGCACGGAGCCCCATCAGTATCATTATGGATCACCAGTCTGTTGATGCAATTGTTCATCTTCATGGTATATTTTTCCAACAACGCTTGGAATACCATGTTGAGCATCACCGGCGTAATGGTTTTGCCAGCGTATTTCTCAAGCTGTGCATATTTATGGAAAATTTGCGAAGATGGAGAATATCCCGGAAATATCAATATCAAACGCTCGGTTGCTTTAATATCCGCCATAATCGGATCAATTTATGCTTTATGGTTGATCTACGCCGCCGGGCTAAAATATTTGTTGATGGCTGTAATTTTCATGACCTTGGGCATTCCTGTCTTTGCCTGGGCTCGCCATCAATCCGCCCCTCAACAACGCATTTTTTCAATTGGAGAGGCTGCTCTGGCTTTGCTTTTAACGGTTATATCACTATGGGCAATATATGCCTTTTCACACCACTTAATCAGTATCAACTAAAGCAACAAGCAAGGGGAGGAAACTTGACGTTTCTCTCCCCTCGCTAAATTCGATTCACTCCTGTGAAGTTGCTTCTGCCAAAATCTCTTGCATGAACGTGTTGAAGTCATCGACAGTCCCTTCGGTTGTCTTAACAAAAAGGGCTATACCGGCAGAATAGACTTCTTGCAATTCTAGCTCGATATCAGGCTCTTTTGATGACCAATCTCGACATACATGATAAATGTACTTGAACAGCCCAAAGACACCATCACACCCTTCCCAGCACTTTTCAGCCCAGTCTTTCCATTTCTCCAACACATCTTCGATTTGCTGGAGCGTCTTTTCACCAGAGGTAAGATCTAATTTTTGGATAATATCCGCTAAATCTTGCGCAATAGAAACTTCGCAGTCATGTACAAGCATAAAAGGCTTTGCACCGTAACCTGATGTCTCATCGGCAAGACCAAAACCGCTTGCCGACATAGCAATGCTTTGTGTCTGCCTGTTTATATACACGGTTTTAATTACCCTATAAAACCTTTGAACGAAAGTACGTTGATCTAGTACCTCCGCAAGAGCAGGAAAGCCGGCAGCTTTCAGCTCCGAAATTCGAATATTACACATAAAGATATATATATTAATTAATTGATTAATAATTATTTATTTACAGCATTGTATACCAAATAATCAATCCCGTCAATGAAAAATAAATTTATCTATTTTGCCACTTTATTAACGTTATTTTTATATTGACTATTAGCAAAAAAATTCTTATTAAGTTAGCTATTGCCCTGATGGCGGAATTGGTAGACGCGCAAGTTTCAGGTACTTGTGACCGTTTTGGTCGTGGAAGTTCGAGTCTTCTTCAGGGCACCAAAAAAAAGCTCCTCTTCTGAGGAGATTTTTTTTGGTTATCCGAAAAAGACCGAACTTCCAGGAGGAAGTTTGACTACAAGCGAAAGCGAGACGGAAGTATCGCGGTCGCCAAAGGCGATGAGTGCAGTGCCCTTGAGCATTGCGAAAGGTGGCTTCTTCAGGGCACCACAAAAAAGCTCCTCCTTTATCAACCAGTCATCCCTATTTTTTGCCGGAGGCAAAAAATTCCAGGGATCTTCAACTTTTCAAAACAACTTCAATGTTTAAAAAATCAAAGACCTCCATTTTTAGGTGGAGGCCTTCGATAAAGTAGCAAAAAAGAGTTACCATTCGCGTCCTAAAGAGATAACACCACCGAAAGGATTCGGATTGTTTCGACTACGGAAACAACGCGCCGCCGACATCGCTGTTGATTTACACCTTAATACCGATGGAGCAATCCACATGCTCCGACCTTTGACAGGATCCCATTTTTTGTGCATAACGAAATGCACTCGGGCGCCGGTTTCCATGTCAGCTGTCACGAATGTTCCATTCGTACCCTTACTCACCTTTACAACTTTAATCTTTATCATAATCCAAAAAAATTAGTTAATAATTAAAAATCAGGACACCTTTATACATTAAAAATTAATTTTTGTCAAGACGCAATTATACGTTATAATTTAAGCCCCAATCACTGTACCTTGCCGGATCATCTCCCCAATTTTCACGCACTTTTACGTACAAAAACAAATGGATACGGCATTCCAACATCTCCTCAAGTTCATGACGCGCTTTCTCACCGATTTTTTTAATCATTTTTCCGCCCTGACCGACAATAATTTTTTTTTGTCCTTCTCTCTCGACATAAATGGTCATTTCTGCTCTAACCGAATCATCATCTCGCCTTTGCCACAATTCAGGCTCAACCGTCAAAGCATACGGAAGTTCCTGTTGTAACATCAAAAAAAGCTTTTCTCTAACTACTTCTGCTGCCAACAATTTTAGAGGCATATCTGACATCTGCTCTTCAGGATAATACCAGGGTGATAAGGGCAAATTATCAGCCAGATATTTATAAAATTCATCAATGTTTTCTCTGGTCGCTGCTGAAATCATAAAGGTCTCAACAAACTTTCCTGCATCATTTATTTCTGCCGCCAATGATAATAACTTGTTTTTTGCAACCATATCAATTTTATTTAAAACCAACACCGTAGGCCGTGTCTGTTTATTTAATTCTTCAACTATTGCCTTTGTTTCATTGTCAAAACCACGTTTAGCATCCACTACCAACACCAAAATATCCCCGTCTTTGGCGCCTCCCCAAGCAGAAGCCACCATAGAGCGATCGAGCCTTCTCTTCGGTTTAAAAATTCCGGGTGTATCCTGAAAAATTATTTGGGTATTCTCAAAAATCCCAATTCCTTTGATTGTTGTACGAGTCGTCTGGGCTTTAGGACTGACAATTGACACCTTTGATCCGGCAAAATCATTAGTAATGGTCGACTTTCCGGCATTTGGAGCACCTAGCAAGGTTACAAAACCACATCTCGTAGCCTCTGTATCAGTTTTTTCTACCATTTTGCACCCCAAATTCTTGCAAAAGTTTTTTTGCTGCGTCTTGCTCCGCCATTTTTTTATTATGTCCCTGCCCTACAGCTTCACCATGTTTATCAATTATAACTTTCATAAAAAACTGCGGGTTATGTTCGCTTCCTTCTCGTCCTACTTCAACATAAGACGGCGTCTCCCAACCATTACTATGCGCATATTCCTGTAATGAAGTTTTAGCATCTTTAGGCGGACGAGTATGAGTATTAATCAATTTTTCCCAATTACTTTGCACAAACTCTATTGCTCTTACACTTCCCGCATCGAGAAAAATCGCCCCGATAATCGCCTCCCCCACATCACACAGTACATTATCATTATGCCTAATATCAACACCCTCGGATTTTATGTATGTGTCTACCCCTAATTTCAAAACAATTTCGGCCACAGTTTCTTTGCAAACCAACGCCATAAAGCGTTGTGATAAGCCTCCCTCCGGTTCAGTCGGAAAAGATTTATATAACAGTGCTGCAACCGAAACCCCTAGCACTCTGTCTCCCAAAAATTCGAGTCTTTCATAATTTTGCGCCAAATTTCCGGTAATACTTGTATGTGTAACCGCCTGCGCAAGCAAATGTTTGTTTTTAAACGAATATCCCAAAATTTGTTCTAATTTTTCCATGACTTCTTACCAAGTTAAGAAATTTTATTAAACAAACGACGCCAACGAATTTTTTTGCCCCAAGTCCATGGTTTCAGCCAAGATCCCTCTTCCGGATCATATGAAAAGAACAAAACTCGTGCCTTTCCTACCAAATTTTCAAACGGAACAAAACCAACATGAATTCTGCTATCATCAGAGCGATCACGATTGTCCCCCATAACAAAATAGCTGTTTTCCGGAACTGTAACTTCTTCAAAATTATCTTCACTTTCTTCATCAGAAACTTCTAATATATTATGCCTTACCCCGTTTGGCAAAGTTTCATCGTACTGATGAAAACGCTCAGCATACCCAAAATTATTTCTGATTACAAAATTTTCCTTTTCTTCACGAGGAAGCTCTTCGCCGTTGATAAACAAATGTCCGTTTTCAAGTTTAATTTTATCTCCCGGTTTTCCGATAATTCTCTTAATAAAATCAGTTCTATTATCCTGCGGATACTTAAATACCACTACATCTCCGACTTTGGGCTCGTCTGCCCAAATACGCCCCGAAAACAAAGGCAAACTAAATGGAAACGAATGCTTAGAATAACCATATGTATATTTGCTCACAAATAAAAAATCCCCAACATACAAATTCGGATACATTGACCCCGACGGAATTTTGAACGGCTCAAAACAAAAACTTCTGATAATCACAGCTATCAAAATTGCATATATAATAGTCTTAATCGTATCTGAAAAACTTTCTTTTTCTTCCATAACATCCTCTCTATTTTTCTAAAACAACCATTGCCTGCGCAAACGGATAATCATCTGCCAGACTGATCATTAAGTTTTTAACCCCCAATTTATTTGCAAACTCAGCCGCTGTTCCACTTACCTTCAGCTCCGGTTTACCAAGTGCATCGGGCAAAACTTCTATCTCTGCAAATTGTATTCCATATCTGAAACCTGTGCCTACAGCTTTTACAAAAGCCTCTTTTGCCGCAAAAAACTTTGCTAAATTTGCAATATATTGATCAAAATTTTTTGCTTTAACCAACTCTGCCTGTTCAGCAACACTACAAGTACGCTTTACAAACCTGTTACCAAATTTACGCCAAACTTCGGTTATTCGTGCTATATTACAAATATCACACCCGATCCCCACTATCATTCAGACACCTTCTTTCTTCTTTGTGCAATTTTTTGCATTGCATGTTTGACAGCAAAATACGTTAAAATCCACGCTACAACATAATAAGGAATACAACCTATTAACATTGGAAAAAATACCGGCCATACATCACTTGCAAATCCCGAAAAATCAAAGGTCATAAGCGCATGCATTGATTTTTCAAATACCGTTAAAAACGAAACTCTGACTTCCCCTTCTGCTCCCAAAAACCATCTACCGGTATAAAATACCGACATCCATATAAATGGAAAGGTCCATGGATTACCTGCCGCTGTTCCGATTGCACTGGCTAACACATTACCTCGGCACAAAAAAGCCGTAATTGCTGCTAACACAAAGTGTAACCCTACAAACGGAGTAAAAGAAACCGCCACACCACAAGCGACACCGGCTGCTATTGATTGTGGGGAACAACCTAATCTGCTCAACCGTAATCCTAAATATTGCATATATTTTTTCCAGCCGATTGACGGCCAAACATATGATTTTAGTCGTTGTAAAAAGGTAGGCTTCTGTTTTCTCTTAAACACAGCATTCTCCTTAACTTGCACGAGCTACATAACTTACTGCCTTACATGTTTTTAATGAGGCAATAACTTCATTTAGTTGTTGAACATTTTTAACATCTAAATCAATAATTATTTCAAAATAGCTGACAGTCCTGTATACAATATTCAAATTAGAAATATTGGTATTATGCCGCGCCATAATATTAGATACCTCTCCCAAACTCCCCGGTTCGTTTGATAACATAATCTTCAAACGCCCCGTATAAGTCTCTTTTTCGTCGGTTTTTCCCCAAGAGATATCCAACCAACGTTCCGGTTCTTTGGCATATTTTTCTAGCACCTTACAATCAATCGTATGTACCGCCACACCCTTTCCGGTTGTTACAATACCAACAATTCTATCTCCAGGCAAGGGATGACAACACCCCGCAAAATGCATTGCCATACCGGGGATAAGCCCCTCTATTTGCAACGGACTTTGATCTTTCTTTTTAATCTTCTTAAATGTCGGAACTTTAATTGCTTGAACAACTTTTTCCAATTTTGATTGCTTATAGGCCGGATAAACTGCTTTCATTACATCCCAACCGGTAACCAATCCTTCACCAACTTTTGCATACAAATCACTAATTGATTCTGCTTCAAAAGTGGCTAATACATTAACCAAATTTTTTTCTGAAAACTCAAGATTTTCACCCTTAAATAGCTTTTCCAGAATTTCTTGGCCGAGAACAATAAACTGATCACGTTTATTGGCTCGTACATAACGTCTTATTGCCGCTTTAGCCTTACCGGTAACAACAAAACGCTCCCACTCCGTAGATGGATGTTGCGCTTTTGAAGTCAATACTTCAACCTGGTCACCATTTTGCAATACAGTACGCAAAGGTCTTATTTCACCATTTATCTTTGCACCAACGCACGTATCACCAACCGATGAATGCACCGCATATGCAAAATCAACCGGTGTAGAATTAATTGGCAAACCGATCAAGTCCCCCTTAGGTGTAAAGCAGAACACTTGGTCATTGTACATTTCAAGCTTTGTATTTTCCAAAAACTCTTCGGGATTAGATGCTTGATCCAAAATCTCCAATAACTCTCTTATCCACCGGAAATTCTTGCCTTCTGCCTTCTGACCTTGCTTATATGCCCAATGAGCTGCTACACCTTTTTCAGCAATTTCGTGCATTTCAAAAGTGCGAATTTGGATCTCAATTCTGGTATTTTCAGGACCGATAACTCCTGTATGTAATGAGCGATAACCATTAGGTTTCGGAGTAGAGATATAATCCTTAAAACGTCTCGGCACCATATGATACTTACTATGAACAATACCCAATGCCTGATAGCAGGTTGCAATATCTTCAACGCAAATTCTAAAAGCCATAATATCCGCCAATTGCTCGAAAGATGCATTTTTTTGCTGCATTTTACGCCAAATCGAATATGGTGTTTTTTCACGTCCGGTAACCACACAATTAACACCGTTTTCTTCCATATCTTTTTTCAGCGTTTCAATAATCTTCGGAACAATATCGCTACCTTTTTCACGTAAAAAGTTCAAACGCGCTACGATTGAGTCATGAGCATCCTTGTATAACTCCTTAAACGCCAACTCTTCCAGTTCGCTTTTCACTTCTTGCATACCGATGCGTTCTGCCAATGGGGCATAAATATCCAAAGTTTCACGAGCAATACGTGTTCTTTTTTCCGGCTTCAAAAAATCTAGCGTACGCATATTATGCAGTCTATCAGCCAGTTTTATCAATAAAACACGAATATCTTCCGACATTGCCAGCAATAACTTACGGAAATTTTCTGCCTGTTTGGTATAAACCGACTTCTGCTCAATCATTGCCAATTTAGTCAGTCCGTCAACCAATGCTGCGACCTGATCTCCAAACAGAGAGCGCACTTCCTCAATTGTCGTGTCTGTATCTTCTACTGTATCATGTAAAAGACCGGCAATAACCGAATTACAATCAAGCTTAAATTTAGTAAGAATACCGGCAACTTCAACAGGATGCGAATAGTACGGATCACCTGATGCACGCAACTGAGCACCATGTTTTTTCATCGCAAAAACATATGCGCGATTCAGTGCATCCTCATCTGCATCGGGGTCATATGATTTGACCAAATCTACTAATTCATATTGTCTCAGCATCCGGCTCAATCACCTTTTTAAACTAGTCCTCGTTATAATCGTCTAAATCATCACCGCCGAGTTCCATACCATCATCAAATCCGAGGTCATCCTCTTCATCACCCAAATCATCAGAAACATCGGCATCTTCATCCATTGCAGCATCAAAATCTATATCATCATCACTGCCATGAACTTGCATATTATCCGAAACCTCATTATCCAACAACAAACCAGAAAACTGCTCATCCAACTCAGATAATTCTTTTTCGGCTGCCATAATTTCCATTTCTTCTTCTTCCGGTTCTTCAACCTCAACATATTTTTGAAGTCCCATAACCAAAGATTTTTGCAATTCTTCAATATTGACTTTTTCTTCAGCAATCTCCCTAAGAGCAATCACCGGATTTTTATCATTATCACGCTCAACCATAATCGGAGCCCCCGATGAAATATCTTTTGCTCTTTGAGTAGAAATCATTACCAAATCATAACGATTAGGAATTTTATCAATACAATCTTCAACTGTAACTCTTGCCATTTTTTTACCTTTTCTATTTGTTAACACATTTTTAGCGTCACTATAATCCCCATCTTAATTTTCGGCAAGAAAAAACGCACTTTTCATAGCCCAACATATTGTTTTTACTTCAAATAAATTGATTGAATCACGATTCGTTGGCTACTCTCCTTAAAACTGTCTTCAAGTGCCTTATAATTCTTTTTTACTTCCAACATATCATCAAGCGGCGCTGTATACATCTCAATAATAGCCTGCATAGTTGTTGCTATCAGAGCTCCATATTTATAATCATAGGTTGCCAACATATCCCCGAAAACATTTTTTCTGTACAACTTTACTGCTTTTACTTCGGTTTGTGACATATTCAACATACGATACGCTTTTATTGTTTTATCGCAGGTATAAGCCCACTCTTTTTCATCAAACCCCTGTTTAGCAATAATTCCCCTAAAATCGCTATCCAGACCGGCAAGTCTCATTTTTTGAACCAATCTTGCACACGGATGTACCATATCTCTCAACCCTGGTACTCCCGATCCATTTCCTTGTGCATTTTCCCAAGCTTCAAGCAATCCCGTAGCTTCAACAAGTTTAACCTGCACCCCAATATCTTCACCAAAGCGATTAAGTTCATCTATCGTATCGACAAAAGCCTTAATATCCGGCGTCGTCAGCGGCGAATTTTCAGTTATGTTGATTGTTCGCAACTCTTTTTCAATTGGATTTTTCACTACCGCCCCCGGGGCATAGTCCTGCGGAGTAACAATTTTAGCTATATCATCAATCAGCTTAGAATTATATTTGTTTATCGGTTCCGGTAATTTTTTAGGAACTTTAATTTCTTCATTTTTGCTATTATCAGCCCACGCTTCCGGCATCAACAAGAAATAAAATATTGGTGACATCATTTCCAAATCTTCAATATCCGCAACTTGTGGTGCGATTCGCGTTGGAAATTTATTTTTAGTTTCCTTAATTCCCGGCATATTTAAGATTTTTTCAGGAATACCCGGAACTGTATGCAAATATGGTCCTATATACTGATACATTTTAGGGTCCATATTTTTTATCATTCCATATAATTCATCTTCGCCGGCCCATTTCAAGCGTTTATCCCTGCTTCCATAACGGCGTATTGTTTGAGCAAATTCTCTATCAAATTTTGTTCCGATTTGCCAATAATACGTATATTTTCGATCATATACCGGAGCCGGACGAAATTGCTCCCGCAACTCTTCCAATGAAGGAATTGTTTCATCCAAATTAATCTTCAAATTGTCTGCAAAATCTGACGGAGCAATAGCTTTAGCCACTCCACTCCAAAGTATCCATATTAAAAATCCGCCGAAAATTACCTTATTTCTCATCTCAAATACTCCATCTTACCTTCAACCTACAACAATATCTTTAATAAAAAGTAACATTTATGACAAAAAACAGTATTGTCACTTTGAAAAACCAACTTGCAAAGATAATTTAAACGCCTTAATTTGCAAAAACATAACAAGTTATTAAAGATGCATATGAAGAAGAATAAAATTACAAAAGGCGGTGCACCAGGCACCGCCCCCGTAAAGTGTTTGATTATTTATTGTGCCCAAATTATGCACTCTGGATTGCCTGCGCCACAGCCAGGTTTTGCAATAGGCTTTGAAAAATCATCATTTCGAATTACCTTTCCTTCACAGGTACGTTGTGTAACTGTTGAATATGTGGCACTGAACGTATTTACATTACCATCAGCTGCACTTTCATAAGCTTCAGGTGCTGTATAATGAGTACGGCAATTTGGATTTGAGCTAAGTTTAAAGTCAGCATCTGCCCCTCCAGAATGTGAGGTACCAGGTTCAACCACTCCAATCTTGATCTTTGCTAAATCGAGTGCGTTGGCGCTAAAGCTCCACAGTAACGTCAATGCTATAATTAAAAGAAGTTTTTTCATGGCCATTCCCCTTTAAAATAATTATAGTTCGTGCATCACTACATGGTTATATTTTACCACAAAAATTAGTTTAAATCAACCATTTTCAGGCATCTGTATCAAACATAAACATTGTATTTTCAATCAGTTATCTTATGTTACTAGTTATTAAAACATTGCTCTTTGCCATACCCATAAGCCAACGTTTAAAGAATTTTCTGGACTCGCGCAAAATATTGCTCTAATATTAACTCGTTCATAACATTTAAGGAGAATAGCCATGGCTTGGACAGATAAAATGGTTGAAGACTTAAGAATCATGTGGAAACAAGGGCTTACCACCGGAGAAATTGGTAAACGCTTGGGCGTTTCAAAAAACTCTATCGTCGGTAAAGTTCATCGTTTGCAACTTGATGCTCGCCCATCCCCCATCAAAAAGAAAGATGGTGAAAAAGGAAGTACAACACCAGCGGCTGAAAAAAAAACTAAATTAAAAACTGAAAAAAAAATAACTGCCACTATTGAACATGCTACTCAACAGGTTAAGGCTACAAAAACACAAAGTACACCATCTGTTCAATCGGCAAAAAAGGAAATTCCTGAAGTAAAAACGACCAAGGAAACCAGGGAAAGGGAATCTTTTGTTCCTGAACGAATTTTTATTCCTAAATCTTCTCAACCCACCAAAAACTACAACGGCAATGCCAAGCTGACTGACCTTGATAATCATACCTGCCGTTGGCCTTTAGGAGACCCTAAAGATGATAATTTTCATTTCTGTGGACGCAAGGTCAAAGTAGGACAGACATATTGCGAAGAACACGCCGCCTTGGCTTACGTAAAACCCAATAGCAAAAAATGATAAACACAATAAAAATCCCGGCAATGCCGGGATTTTTATTGTTCTTTTATCTTCTCCAAAAACTGCGGGTAAATACTACCAATATCGTTAGTATCTCAAGACGTCCTAACAGCATCGCAATTGCTAAAATATCTTTAACAAAAGGCGAAAACGCCACAAAACTTCCTTTAGGACCTATACTTTCAGCTACACCTGGCCCGACATTAGTTATACATCCCATAACTGCCGCAAAAGCCGTAAAAACATCAACTCCACTTAATGTCAGCATTAAAATCAATATTGCTGCTACCATAAGAAACAAAGTAGTAAAGACCAATACTGAGACAACCACTTCATTACCTAAAACAAACTGCTTGATCTTAAGTGGCACCATACGTTTGGGAGAAACTGCCAAAGCTAACGTCTGCCGCAAAAATGCCGTTATAACTTGCCAACGAAATACCTTTATTGATCCTGTCGTTGAACCGGAACATCCACCTATCAACCCTATTACAGTAAAAGCCGCAACCGCAAATGCTCCCCAAGACAAATAATCTGTTGATGAAAAACCGGTGGTTGTCATAATTGAAACAACATTAAAAGCTGCATAACGCAATGATTTAAACAGGCTATCAGTCACTCCGCTGAAACGAAGCCACAATGTCATCGCCAACACACTCCAAAATACTATCTTCAAGAATGCAACAACTTGTATGGTTCTCAATGAGTGACGAAACTTATTTTGCAATAACATTACAAAAAAAGTCATAGGCAACGCCGACAACAGCATAAATAAAATCACTATACTTTCAATCAACGCACTATCATAATACCCAATTGAAGTATTTTTAGTTGAAAAACCTCCCGTTGCTACGGTAGAAAATCCGTGATTTACGGCATCAAATAAATCCATACCTGCAAAATATAAACAACCTATGCAACACAATAGGAAAAAGACATAAACCAAAATAATTCTTTTAGCAATATAGCGAAATTTTGGCATAAATTTATCATTAATATCGGAATTCTCACGCTGAAAAATTTGCATTCCGCCAATTCCCAAAAAGGGTAACAATGCCGAGGCAAAAATTACCACCCCGATACCGCCTATCATATTAAGCACCGAACGCCACAGCAAAATCGGTTTGGGCAAACTTTCAACATCTGCAAATATTGTCGCTCCGGTACCTGTAACTCCCGATATTGCTTCAAAGAAAGCATCGTGAAAATTACTTGTACATCCATACAACATAAACGGCAATGTCGATAACAAGCCGATACTAACCCAGCTTGTTGTTGTAAGCAAATATCCTTGTCGCATACTTATGCTGTTTGCCAAAGTTCTGTTAGATAAAAACAGCGAAAGCCCAATAAACATAGTCAACAAAGCTGAATTTAAAAACAATGACCAAGTTGATGAATTTATATACATATCATAACCGGCAACAGCAAACATAGCGCAACCAACAACGCTTATAAAATATCCGTTAATCATTAAAACCAGTTGCCACATATTGCCATTCCGCCTTTAGATTATTTGGCTTCAACTTTGGTTGAATACCCCTTGTCCACTAACAGTTTATTAATTTCATCTTCTCCGACATAGCAAACCGCCGTAGCAATTTTATCACTTTTTGTATACGCCAAAATCTTACAATGAACATTATTATCTTTAACCAGTTCTTTTAAGAACTCTCTACCTCTTACTCCTTTTTCCGTCAAAGGATTAGAATAAATACCATACAAAAACATGTAAGTATCATCAATTGATAACTCATTCACATTATGAACTTTGGCAGCTCCTTCAATATTTATCGGATTTTGAACATAATCAAGGCTCGAATATCTGCCATAATAAACTATATAACCATCATCTCTGGCATTTTCAGCCACATTTTGATTTTTGATTACATCGTTATTAGCTTCCCCCTCAACAACAGTTGGAGCCACAGTATCTTCAAAATTAACGTCCTTAATATCAACAACATCAGCCGCAGATTCTTTCAATACATCAACACTTCTATGCTCGTCATCATTTTCTTCCATAAACACTTGACGCTTAACTTTATAAGAAACATTCTCATCTGGTTCCAAAAAATCAGTTCCCTTTTTCGGAACATATACCACAACCGTTTCTTCCTGCTGTTTAGCCCCCTTAATCAATTGAATATACCAATCACAAACGTCTGTCGGCTTAACCCCTAACAAAATAGGAATAATAAAAATAAAAGCACACAGCAACAATATGCTTAACAAAAATTTTATTGGCTTTCTAAACGGAAACGTTATAAACATCACAATTTTATTTATAAGCCCCGGCAATCCAGAAATATGTCTTATATCATCATCTTTATTTTTTCTTTTTCTTGCCATATCTTTTCTCCCTCTCACAGGCTACATATTAATTATTTCCAATTCAAGCAAAATCTTTATTGTAACATAAATGCCGGTAACTCATCTAATGCCGATGCCCCAGCTGCCCCCCTATGTCCGCCTCCGCCGAATTTTGCTGCCAATTTTGACACATCAACATTTGGCTTTGCTGAATAAAAGGACAAATTCCACTTACGATTTTTATTCATATAAAAATTAATCATAACATCATATTTATCGCGATTCGGTAAGGAATCATAAAAAGAAGAATATCCCTGAGCCATATTTGCACAAATACATTTTAAGCCATCAAATTCAGCCTCAAATGCCATTCCCCTCAACAGACGATAATTACGAACATTTATCCATTCCAATATTCTTTTTCCTTCCGCGACCATTTTTTCAACATCAATTTTTTCAGCAAACAAATCCTGCCATATTTTATCAGCTGGGTTATTTACTCCCATTGATTGCATTGCATATTCAAACGGACGTACCCTCGGATCACTCAAATCAAACAAATCATTTTTTGCCAACAATTGTACGCCTAGCGGCACCGGCTTATTAGGATAAAAATATTGCCAACATAGTTCTATTGCTGCCTGACCAACTTTTCTCAAACCTTTAATTGGCTTCTTACCTTTGGCAATTGCAGCATCATATTGTTCAATTACTGAAGCGTGATGATCAATCCACGTAAAATCTTTTGCTTCACTTAACTCAAACATAAAATCAAGTGGCAATGCAAAATCGCAGACAAATATTGTATCATGCTTGGCAATCTCATCAAACGGAATTTTCATATCATGATTAAGCCCCAACAGTTCAGTCTCGGGATAAACACTTTTAATAACGGCTCCCGAACCTTTTCCGTCATGATCGGCAATGTGATAAATACAAAGCATTTTTTCCTCTATTCAATCCTAATAACCATATTATCATACGCCGGTTCAACATTTTGAGGAGTATTTTTTCTCACTTCGTCATAATCACACTCCGCCGCCATATGATTAATTACCACTTGTTTACACCCTAATTTTTTAACATCTTGTAAAATTTCCTCTAAACTGGCATGAAATTCCGACCCCTCCATTGTTGTCATCGGAAAAATTGCCAATTGTACTTCTTTTTTGATAAAATCAAAAACTCTATCCTCTATTTTACGATAGTCAGCAATATAAACAATATCACCATCATTAAAAATATATCCCGTCGATGGTATAGCATGCCCCAAAAGACGTATTGGAACAATTTTCAAATCCTTAACATAAAACGGCTTATAATACTCCAACTCATTTGCTACTAGGCTGGGTTGCATTGAAACATTATTGGCTCGCTCCGGACTTGCCACCAAATACGGAAACCTTTGTTTAATAACTCGTACGGTATCCGCACTTGCATAAACATTCAAACTTGCATTATTAATGCGATTTATTTCTCGTAAATCATCAATCCCATGCAAATGATCTGCATGAGAATGTGTATACAAAACCGCATCCAATGCTGCAATACCGTTTTGCAACATTTGTCCGCGCAAATCAGGCGACGTATCGACCATTATTCTTGTATCATTATATTCCAAATAAGTCGTTGTGCGAGTGCGAAAGTTTTTAGGATTTTCCGGATTACATCTTCCCCACCCCATGGCAATCGCCGGAACGCCGGGAGCGGCACCGCTTCCTAAAATAATTACCCTATACATTAATAGTTATACCTCCCCTTATCACTCGCTTTTCTAAATAACTTATAAAAATTATGAGATGTCAATTCTGCAATATCTTCAAATGACATATCTTTTATCTGTGCCAATTTTTCAGCCACATATTTCACATTTGCCGGCTCATTACGATGTCCGCGTAACGGAATGGGGGCCAAAAATGGTGAATCTGTTTCTACCAATAATCTCTCATTCGGAATTGTTGCAAAAATATCTCTCAAATCACCACTTTTATTAAAAGTAATGATTCCTGAAGCTGAAATATAAAAACCTATAGACAACGCAAAATCGGCCAACTCCTTTGATGATGAAAAACAATGAATTTCACCGCTGAACGGCTTTTGCTTATACATTTCATCCAATATCGTTATTGTATCCTCGTCAGCACTGCGTGTATGAATAATTAACGGCAATCCTGTTTCCTGTGCAGCTTTTACATGTTCCTTAAATAACCTTATCTGATTATCTTTTGCACTATAATCATAATAATAATCCAAACCGCACTCACCGATTCCCACTACTTTTTTATGATGTGTTTCCGCAATCAAATCTGCAGCCGTAATATCAGGATATTCATCGGCATTATGCGGATGTACACCAACAGCTGTATAAATAAACGGATATTTTTCTGACAAATTCAACTGATTTTTAAAATCTTCCAACCCGTTACCTGCATTAAGAGCCGCTGTAACACCGCTTTCTTTCATACGTTGAATTATTTCTTCAATATCTTCTTCAAAATCATTAAAATCAATGTGGCAATGACTGTCTACTAACATATTTTACCTCAATTTATCTTACACAACTGGCTTACAATATTGATCAATGCTTGCTTTTTATCCATATTCAAACTATTTGTCAGTCTAAAATTCTTAATAGCATTTTCCCATGATTGAGCTGTTTCCTCCACATCACGACTGCTTACAATATTATCCGAATAAAATTTCAAAATCAACTCCTGCGCAAGATTATAATTTTCTTCAGATGAAACAGCTTCATTTACCCAATCGAGCAAATCCGCAAGCCTAAAATTTATACCGGAAAAAACAATTTTTTGCAAACCATCATACATACTCAAGGCCCCACCATCAGCGTATGCTAAAGCTTTTCCGATACTACCTGAAGCAATATGCGCTATTCCCTTAATTTCCTTTTCTTCCAAATCGGGACGATATCTTCGCAACAAACATACTAAATTATTTTCATCTAAAGGACGTAATACCAACTTTGAACAACGAGATTTTATTGTCGGTAGCAATTTTCCGACATTATGACTGATTAACATAATAATACTTTTTGCCGGGGGTTCTTCCAAAATTTTTAACAGCGCATTTGCTGCTGCCGCATTCATATCATCAATACTGTCCACAATCACAACACGCCAACCGTCTTGTGACGATTTTTTAGCCATAAACTCATTAATCGTACGCACATCATCAATTCGAATAAATGCTGACTTTTTCAGGTTCTGCAATTCGCTTTCACTCATTGCTTCGCCGTCTTTAATTGCCTTCAAAACTTTTTTACGATCGGTCTCAATATAGTCACGTTCAACAACCTTCAAATCAGGATGCGAATTACTGCTTATTAAACGATTCGATTGGCTGTCAGGACTGGTGTTTAAGGTCTTATTACTTCGTTTTGGATCCAACAAAAATCTTGCAAATTTATAGGCAAACGTTGCTTTACCAATTCCTTTTTCGCCAGAAATCAACCACGAATTATGCAATGTATGATTGTTGTAACTGTCTAAAACCACCTTTTCTGCTTCTTCTTGCCCTAGCAGAAAAAAATTATTTTGTGGAGTAACAACATCATCCCCCGACATTACAACAACCTTTCCCTAACTAGCTTTACAATTTCATCATGCAAACTTTCAATGGTCTTATTAGCATCAATAACAGCATACCTGTCTGCTGTTTTTGCAATTTCCAAAAAACCTGCTCTCAAATTATGATGAAACTCCATCTCGCGACTTTCATGCCTTGTTTCTTGTACAACATACGTACTGTTTTGAGCTATTGAGCGAGCCAAGCCGATTTCCGGATCAATATCTAAAATAACCGTCAAATCCGGATAAAAATCACCGACCGTCATTTTATAAAGCTCTTCCAACATTTGCTTAGGCACTCTTTTATTGTAACCATAATACTGATATGCCATTGTTGAATCAGCAAAACGATCACTAATCACCCAACTACCTTTTGCTAACGCCGGTAGCACTTTCTGTTGCATATGTATACGCCTGTCCGCATAATACAGCAAAGCCTCTGCTACTGCATCAAACTTATCTTTATCACCGGTACACAGCATAGCACGCAACTCTTGACCAATAGGCGTTCCCCCCGGCTCTTTAGTTAATACAACATCGATGCCATTAGCTTTTAGATATTCAGCCAACAATTTTACTTGTGTACTTTTACCGGTTCCCTCACCGCCTTCGAAGGTAATAAAACGCCCGGACATAGCTACTCTCCAAACAAAGCGTATGTAATATTGCTCTTAATTCTTCCGAAAAATCCCAATTTGGCAACACTATGATCAGCATACAACGGAATCATTTTGGGTTCATGCCCCTCGATTTCCAAACGCACCTCACCGAGTTTTTGTCCTTGTTCAATCGGAGCTTTGATCGGCTTTTTGTAAATTGCCGTCATCTTAGCCCCTTTAGCCTCGGCCTTAGGCAGAGTTACAAGAACATCTTCACCGGCAACCAAATCAATTGTTTTATCAACCCCCATATAAACCGGAGCCGAAACAACTCTTTCATATTGCTTAAATGCTCTATAATTATCAAACTCACGAAAAGCCCAGTTCATCATTTTTTCAGCTTCTTCCGAACGCTCTTTGTTTGAGCTCATTCCGCTCATTACGCTAATAACACGTCTATCTCCGCGTTTTGCTGATGCTGTCAAACAAAAGCCCGCTTCATCAGTATGTCCTGTCTTAAGTCCATCAGCTTCCGGCATACTATACAATAACGGATTACGATTCCCTTGCAAAATATTATGATAGGTAAATGTCTTTTGAGAAAAAATAGGATAAAACTCCGGAAAATCATGAATAATTGCTCTGGCCAATTTTGCCAAATCCTCTACTGACATTTTATGATCCGGCGAAGGCAAACCGGTTGAGTTTTCAAAATGAGAATTTTTTAATCCCAATTCCTCGGCTTTTTTGTTCATTAAATCCGCAAAATCTTCTTCCGAACCAGCCATATTTTCAGCAACCACAATACAAGCATCATTGCCAGACTGAATTAAAATGCCTTTAATCAAATCTTCAACTGTAACACTTGCCCCCAACGGTAAAAACATTGTCGAGCCACCACTTGCCGAACCACCTTTACGCCAAGCATTTTCGCTTACTGTAAATGTATCTTCCAAAGACAAACCACCGCTTTTAATTTTTTCAAACAACAAATAAACCGTCATCAATTTACTCATTGAGGCCGGAGCCACCGGAGTATAAGCATCTTTTTCATACAAATACTCTCCGGTATCATAATCCATGATCAATACATTTTTAGCTTTGGTTTCAATAGCATTTGCTTGTGCAGACAAAGCCGTAGCAACAGCGACAACCGATAACAACGTATAAAATTTCATTTTCTACCTCTAATTTTCAACAATATGAGCGGTTTGTATACCAAAATCTCTAACCCTTGACAACATGTCTACGGCTTGTTTTTGACCACTATAGGGTCCCACTCTTACCCTATAAAACATCTGACCATTAATTTTTGCCACCGAAACCGAAGTCGGCCCGAACGAGCTCAATCTTTTTTTCAACGATTCGGCAGCATCAACATCAGTAAAAGCCCCGGCTTGTACAAAGAACCCGCCTTCCCCGACGACTTCATTTTGTATCAAAGCCGGAACATCTGAGTTATCATTAGGTTCATAATTATAATTCGGGCTCAATTTATCATAAGAGGCGGCAACTGCTGCTCCCTCAAGCGGAGCCATTCTCGTAGCTTCAATTTTTGCCACCGGTGCCGCACTAATATCTTCATACATTGGACTTCCGGTCAAAGCAGCTTTCAGATTCTTACTTTCTTTTTCAAGCACCTCAACCCTAACTTTGGCTGTACCCTGTTCTAAAAATCCTAACAATTGTGCTACTTTTTTAGACACATCAATAATACGATTCCTTGCATATGGTCCGCGGTCATTAACCCTTACAACCAATGAGCGTCCATTTTCCAGATTCGTAACTCTGACTATTGATGGCAATGGCAAAGTACGATGTGCCGCTGTAAGGCTGTGCATATCATATTTTTCACCATTAGCCGTACGTTTTGAGTGAAAATCCGGTCCATACCACGAAGCTGTTCCTTCTTCCTTATAATTATAATCTTCTTTAGGATAGTACCAACGTCCCAAAATCTTATATGGATTGCCGACTTTATAAACACCGCCCTGGTTCAAGATGGCTGCAGCCTGTTTTTGCGGAGGATCTGTAATATCTGGCGAAGAACTTCCGCACGCAACAACTGACATAATAACCCCGGACAAAGTCAAAAAGCGTAATATTTCAGATAGTTTCATTTTCTCACCTATTCAATTTCGGGCTTTATCTTATAATATATTTTCAGGCTCGTAAAGGCATCTTACAAAGATATGCAGTAAAAAAATCTTTGTTGCCAAATAATTTTATCGTGGTACGATTCAGCCGATTAACTTTCTTGAAAGGAAAAATTAATGACTAAAAAAAGTACATATTTTTCAATTTTGGTAACTGCCATTGTTATTGCCGTTGCCGGCGTGTTATTAAACATTAAACCGATTGTTTCCGTTCTCGATACCATGCGCGATATGGTCAATGAATGGCCGATTTGGGTTTTGGCTGTAATCTGCGGTATTGTTTTTGCCAAGTTCAAACACTATTGGGGCAGCATTTTGATTTGCGCCATTGTTGTTGCTTTGGGCAGTCAAATTTATTTTTCAGGCTCACTTTCCAACCTTGACTTATACAGAGCCTGTGTAAGAGGCTTTAGCTTCTTGGGCATTGTATTCATTGTTGATTACATTCGCTTTATTTTCAAAATATAATTTTTATAAAAAAACTCTTGACCTTTCGGTTGCTTTTGGTTACAAACGAAAAGCAACCGAAAAAGAGATTGTTGCCACATCGTAAATATGAATATGCAGCGGTCTTGGAATCGTAGCGCAGCACAGATCGGTAAGCACAAGGACTTTTAAGTCCGAAGTGTCGCGCCGCAAACCGTCGTCGGAACGAAGTTCCGAATTACATTGTGAATATAAATGGAGAGTTGGCGGAAAAGTTTAATGCAGCGGTCTTGGAATCGTAGCGCAGCGGAGATCGGTAAGCACGAGGACTTTTAAGTCCGAAGTGTCGCGCCGCAAACCGTCGTCGGAACGAAGTTCCGAATTACATTGTGAATATAAATGGAGAGTTGGCAGAGTGGTTTAATGCAGCGGTCTTGAAAACCGTCGTGGGTAACTCCCACCTGGGGTTCGAATCCCTAACTCTCCGCCATTTAAAACAAAATAGCACCCTTACGGTGCTTTTTTTTGTTTTAAATCACAATTTATATATTATCACATTTAACCTTTTCAAATCTAGGTATTCCATTAATATTTTCTTGCCACATTTTCAATGGCCTGCACCATATTTGACCAAATGGAAAACTGCTTGATTCATACAGAGCCTTATACACAACGAGATCTTCCAACGTTTCTGAATGTTTTCCTACGGCTATCACTTGATAATATTGGTGATTTTTATAGTGTCTGTAAATACTTCCTATCTCCGGCATATTGCACCTCCCTCAGTTATAATCACTATATAATACATTTACAAAAAAATATACATCATTCACACTTTTTCCTCTTAAACAAAATTTAACTAACAATTTGTAAGCTAACCATAATTATCACTTTCGGGAGAAAAATTATGAGTCCTTTTTTAATCACAATTTTAGTCATCATCCTCGCTGTCGTTTTATATGTCATCAGCGCCTATAATAAGGGAATAACCCTTCATAACTATGTCCGTGAAGCTTTTTCGACTATGGACGTTTATATGAAAAAACGCTGGGACCTTATTCCTAATCTTATTGAATCCGTAAAAGGCTACATGGAACACGAAAAAGGTCTGCTCAGCCAACTAACCGAATTACGCACCAAAAACTATTCTGATATGTCTATGGGCGAAAAACTGCAAACCAATATGCAACTCGGCACCATTGTTCCCAAGCTTTTGGCCGTTGCTGAAAACTATCCCAACCTGCGTGCCTCCGAAAACTTCAACACCTTGATGAACGATCTTTCATCTGTTGAAGAAGATATTGCCAATGCCCGCAAATATTACAATGGCACGGTCAGAACATTCAACACTTTCACCGAAGTTTTTCCAACCAACATCATTTGTGGATTTTTTGGTTTCAAGCCTGAAAAATTATTTGAAATAAGCGATTTGGAAAGACAAAACATTAAAGTAAAATTCTAAAACTATGAAAAAAACAACCATACTTATATCCGCTTTTCTGTTGTGGCTGAGCCTTACCGGCTCCGCCATGGCAGAAAATTTTGACATCACCAATTATGACGTTGAGATTAACGTTGATAAGAACAAATCTGCCTTTATTACCGAAACAATTGATGTTAACTTTTTCAAACCATCACACGGCATTTATCGTGAAATTCCTCTTAAAAACGCCACAGTTACAAACGTCAGTGTTTCAGAACAAAACCAACAATCACATAGTGGTGATACAATTAACATCAAAATTGGTGATCCCTTTCAAACAATTATAGGGCTTCATCGATATATTATCCAATATCAATATAACTATTACGATGGAAAAGATGAGTTTTATCATAACATTATCGGTACAGGATGGAAAACTAACATCGACAGCGTAAGTTTCAGAGTATCTCTGCCCGAACCGATTAATCCCGCTCAAGCCGGACTTTCAATCGGCAAATATGGAACTGCCGGTTTTGAAAATAATGCTGTTTATCGTATTGAAGGCAACGTCATTTCCGGCGTAACCCACCGCAGGCTCTACCCCGGTGAAGGTATTACCTTAAGAGTTGAAGTCCCTCACGGATATTTTAATTTACTAGAAAACCCCGCAAAAAAATTTGCGATTCCGGCCATATTTTTACTCACCATACTAGCTTTTATGATTTGGTTTATTTATGGCAAGGATGAACCTGTAACTCCATTTGTAAACTTTTATCCGCCGGAAGGCCTAAATGCTATCGAAAATGAACTCGCATACAAGGGCAAAGCTTCACCCCAGGGAATTGTTGCCCTTTTGATAGAGCTGGCCCAAAAAGGCTATATCAAAATTGAAACCCACGGCAAAAACTGGATTTTACACAAACTTAAAGTGACCTCCGACCTTGGCAATAATCAAGACCTGATGAACGCTATTTTTTCTGCCGGAACAAATAAAGTTAGTAAAACGGATTTGGAAACATCACGAACATTTTATAAGGATTGCCAAGATATTATCAACAACGTAAACAAAAAGCGTAACAAAATATTTTATGCATCATCAATCAGTTTTCCCATAAGAGCTTTAATGTATCTTTGCACAATCGGATTGCTACTTTTGACAGCTCTATCAATCTTTGATTTTAGCCCATTTAAGTTAGCAGGCAATTTCCCGTTATTACTGCTCCCGACTATTGCCATTTTAATACTCATTTCAACATTTCGAAAAGGCGTTCAGTCAATTTTTCTGCTTCTTTGGGCGACCGGTTTTGGAGGCATACCTCTTGCACAACTTATATCTCAAGGTTTATCTTCCAACACCATTCCAACCACTGTGTTTGGTGTATTTTGCCTGATTGTTGCAGCTGTTTGTACCTATCAACTCCCCAAACGCAATCCTCGCGGACAAAGATTTTTAAATCACCTTGAGGGATTAAAAAAATTCATTGAGGTTGCTGAAAAACCAAAACTTGAACAACTGGTTGAACAAGATCCTCAATATTTTTACAATCTTTTACCGTCAGCATATATTTTAGGTGTTTCCGATACATGGATAAAACAATTTGAAAGCATTACAAAAATCGATCCGGAATGGTATTCAGGCGGTCGCTTAAACTCTGACACCTTTAATTATTTTGCCAACTCATTCAATGGTCTTTCCGTACCCACTACCACAAACGGAGGCATTTCTCATTCCTCAAGTAGTGGGGGCGGTGGATTTTCCGGCGGCGGTGGCGGCGGCGGTGGCGGCGGCTCATGGTAATAAAATGCCCCGCAACAGCGGGGCTTATTGATAGCCATTGAACTTAAAAATTATATCTTAAACCTGCGGTAAGCTCCCACAAGTCATCCAAATATCTGGTACCGATATAATCATAACGTCCCATTATACGGGCAGACCAATTCTCGGTCATATTATACATCGCACCAAGTCCGAAACGATATCCGACCTTATTGGTATCATTTGAGAATTCACGGTGGCGTGTTTTTACATTATATCCGCCCAAACCGACTGAACCCAACAAATCAAATGTTCCTTCACAACCAAGAGGCATATATCCGATCATATCCATACCATAACTGAAGAAGCGATTTTTCAATTTTTCTTCACCCTTAAACGATGTACGCTTAAAAGCATATTGATAATAAAACTCAGGGCCAAAATATTTCCACATTCTCACACCCATATTGCCCTCAATCGAATTATAGCTTCTTTGAGGCTTACGCTCAACATCCTTATATCCGGCATATGAATAAATATAATCCATCCCTACATAAGGTTTCAAATCATTGTGCATCCAGTTCATAGCCTGAGCATTCATTGAAAACATAGCCGCAACACCGGCCAAAAGTAATATCTTTTTCATATTCAAACTCCATTTAATTAAACAGATTTTTATCTAGTCGTTTTCTAATGTATGCAACATTATTTCAAATTAAAGGGTGCAAATTAAAAAAAATATGATAAATTAAAACAAAAATGGAGAAAAACATGCTTTGCCCGGCTTCTGATTGTAATTTGTGCCAGCGTCTTAACGCTTTTCGTCATGATAATCAAAAAAAATTTCCGAGCTACTTTAACGCTCCCGTTCCGTCTTTTGGTGACCTTAATGCTGAGCTGTTAGTCATCGGCATGGCTCCCGGACTTAATGGTGCCAATCAAACCGGTCGCCCGTTTACCAACGACTACGCCGGCGATATTTTATATCCGGCTCTTAAAAAATTTGGTTTTGCCAACGGAAACTACGAAAAACGTGCCGATGACGGGTTCAAGCTGATTAATTGTCGTGTTACCAACGCAGTGCGTTGCGTTCCACCACAAAACAAAGTGGTTGCCAATGAGGTCAATAACTGCCGTCGTTTTTTGATTGATGAGATTGCCTCTATGCCCAATCTCAAAATTATTCTCACTCTCGGCACCGTTGCCCATAACGCTTTGCTCTCTGCATTAGGCTATAAAAAAAGTTCTTTCAAATTTGCTCATGGAACCAAACATTTTTTACCGCAACAACATATTACCCTTTTTGATTCCTACCATACCTCAAGGTACAATATTAACACCGGTGTGCTAACTTCTGCCATGTTTGATCAGATTATTGCAAAAATCAGGGAGAGCCTAAATGTCTTATGACAACATGCTTCAAAAGGCTCTCAAGTTGCACCAACAAGGCAATTTTGATGAGGCCGAAAAACTTTACCGCCAGATTTTACAAACGGCACCCGATCAACCGCAGGTCCTCAATTTGCTGGGTCTTATTGCACAGTCAAAAGGTCTTCACCAAGAAGCCGTATCATATTTTGAAAAATCAATTCTCAAAGATTTCAGCAATTTTGAAACATATTTTAATCTCGGTTGGTCTTTGTTCGCCCTCGGTAAATACAACGAAGCAGCCAATGCTTATCATAAAGTAATTAAACTCAAACCCGATACTAAAGAAGCCTATAACTCTTTGGGCGAAATATATGCTCTCACCGGCAACCACCGCAAAGCCGAAGAAATGTTTCATCATTCCCTCAATATAGATCCGTCATATCTTGAAGCTCAGAGCAATCTTGCCTATTTAAGCAATGACATCAACAAACTTGAACAACTTTGTCAACAACACCCAGAATACAGCGCATCAGCTTACCGCCTAGCCCTGCTCTTTCAAGAAAAAGGCAATTTAAGTAAAGCTCTAGACTATGCAGTTAAAGCCGCACAAAGCACGCCCATTGAAGATTATCAACTACTAGCCGGTGAGCTTCATCTAAAAAATCAACACCCTGAAAGTGCAAAGGTTTATTTTTGCGAAGCACTACAACTCAATCCTAAATCTGTTTCAGCATTAATCAATCTTGCCAATAGCGAACCTGATGCCAAAGCAGCGGAAGAAATGTATAAAAAGGCTCTTGATATATCTCCGCAAAATTTTGATGCTCACCTTAATTACGCTGTTTTACTGCACAATCAAAATCGTCTATCCGAAGCCCTTGAAGAATATCGTCAAGCAGTAATTCTCGATTCCAATTCTCCAGAAGTCAGCCACAATTTAGGCACCTTGCAACGCCAAATGGGTGAGTTTACACAAGCTTTGGGATTGTTTTTCAACTCTTTCAGTCTTAGTCCCGACAATCCTCGATATGCAATAGACATTGCCGAAACATTGACTATTATGCATCAAACTCAACCCGAACAAGCAGAAAAAACCGCTCAACGTTGGCTTGAACAATATCCCGACAATATTTTTGCTCAACGTATAAATGCAGCCTTTAAAAACAAAATCACTGATACCGACAGTAAATACAGCCAACAGCTTTTTGATGTTTTTGCTTCCACTTATGAACAGACCATGAATGATATCAACTATAATTTACCTTTTAAAATGTCTGAATTTATCGGCAACATTTCCGGTACAATTATTGATCTCGGTTGCGGAACAGGTTTGCTCGGAGAACAAATCAAAAGACCTTATAACAACCTTATAGGAATAGATATATCGGAACAAATGCTCCAGAAGGCCAAAAACAAGAACGTCTATGACCATTTAGAACAAGCCGATATCATTGAATATTGTAATCACCTTCCGCCCCAAGCTTTTATTACTGCCGCCGACGTTATGGGGTATATTGGCAACATTGAACCATTACTACAAAAAGTATATCCGCATTCATTTGCCTTTTCGGTAGCAACAGATAACAAATGTCCAAACTACTCTCTTCTGCCCAATGGAAGATACGTTTATAACAAACAATACATCCAAGACACTCTCTCTTCTTGTGGATATCAAAACATCTCGTCTAAAGATTGTGTTCTCCGCACCGAAAACGGACAAGATGTTTTAGGAACAATTTTTTTAGCCAAGGAAAAAAACGATGAGTCGTAAAACTGAAAACACCGGCTTTATTTGCCGACATTGCGGCAAAGAAGTTTTGCCGCTCACTGACGGTAGCTACCGTAACCATTGTCCGTTTTGCCTATACTCGCTCCATGTTGATATTACCCCTGGAGATCGTGCCTGCGACTGCGGCGGTTTGATGGAACCGATAAAAATTATTTTCAATCCTAAAAAAGGCTATCAAATCATTCATCGCTGTCAAAAATGTGGTTTTGAGCGCAGCAACAAGATAAATGAAGATCCTCGCCAGCCCGACAATATTGATGCCATTACCGCAATTATGCGTCGCAATGCTGAACATCCTTGATATTTACGACAAAGTGCTTACATGTTTTGTATATCACAAAAGGAGACAAACATGACAACAGAAAAAGCCTTTGTTCAACGTCGTTCAATATATAGCCTCAATTCCAAAATAAATCTTTCATATCAACAAATCACAAGCCTAATAGAACTAGCACTTAAACACGCTCCCACCGCTTTCAATTCTCAATCAGCACGTTTAATTGTTCTCTACGGAAAATCTTATCAAAAATTGTGGGATATAACCTTACGCGCTTTAAGTAAAGTTACTCCGCCGGAAAAATTTCCTCAAACCGTAACCAAAATCAATTCATTCAAACAAGGAGTCGGTACAATATTATTTTTTGAAGATTATAAAATTGTTGAACAGTTACAACAAAAATATCCTCTTTACGCTGAAAACTTTCCCAAATGGTCTGAACAAAGCAACGCTATGTTACAATATATGATCTGGCTATTGCTCTCCGAACACAAAATTGGAGCTTCACTTCAACATTATAATCCTCTTATAGATGACGACATCCTCCATGCTTTTCATTTTCCGAAATCGTGGCGTTTGATTGCACAAATGCCGTTTGGAGGCATAGCCCACAAAGCTGAAGAAAAAAACTTTACCCCTCTTAAGGGGCGTTTGAAAATTTTTGATTGATAAAACTTAAATTCCATTGTAAAACATCTTAAATGTTTATAATTACAAAGGACTACTGATATGGGACAATCTATCTCGTTTTTATCACATTTATCAAACACCGCCATGTGGTCAATTTTTGGTGTTGCCGTTGTCATTCTTTTGGCATGGGACTTATTTTTCCTTAACCGTAAAAACGAAGTACCTGTTTTTTCTCATACACTTTTACTTTGCATTGTTTACATCGCTGCCGGTCTGCTTTTTGGCTTGTTTATAATGTACGAACACGGAACCGACGACGGAATGCTCTTCTTTACAGGTTTCTTGGTTGAAAAAAGCCTATCTCTGGATAACATTTTTATCATGTCAGTTGTTTTCACCTCACTTGGTATACCCCGCATATATCAACACCGTGTCCTGTTTTGGGGCATTCTTGGTGCTATCGTTATGCGCGCCATTTTAATTTTGGTCGGTGAAACCTTGATTTCTAATTTCCATTGGGTACTTTATGTCTTTTCGGCATTTTTACTTTACACCGGTGTTAAAATGGTTTTACCCGAGAAAGATGAAGGCAAATTTGAAGATTCAACTCTTTACAAAACGCTCAGCCGCTTTTTCCATGTAACCACCATCCATAGCGGGCATTTTTTTGTTAAAGAAAACGGCAAACACTACATCACTCCGTTGTTTTTTGCCCTAATGACCATCGAGATTATGGACGTAATCTTTGCTCTCGACAGCATACCTGCCATTTTTTTGATTACACAAGACATTTTTATTGTTTACACCAGTAACATCTTTGCCATTTTGGGTCTAAGAGCTTTATACTTTTTGCTGGAGGCCGCCGTTCACAAATTCTACTATCTCAAACCGGCACTGTCCGTGATCATGATCTTCATCGGTATCAAAATCTTTTTACCACACATTGGCTGGACAGTTACACCTTTGCAATCTCTATGCATAACCTTTAGTGTTATATTTGTCGGTATTGCCGCCTCCCTAATGCGCAAACCCCAACAGATAGAAGAATAGATTTTGTAATAAAACTTGTATTTCTCAATATAAAATGATACGCTCCAATTAATATTTATATTTTGGGAACTACAAGGAGAAATAAAATGACAACCGAACACGACTTAATTCAGATGAAACAAAAAGGAGCTTTAACTGATGACGAATTCTTAAAGGCTCTCACTCAACTGCAAATTAAAGAACGTAAAAGTTCTTTTTGGAGCGATCCTGAAAAAGCTAGAAAAAAGATTCTCTTTTCCATTGCACTTTTAGGAATTTTTAGTGTTTTAGCCGGTCTAGGCCTAATTATTGCCGCCAATTGGGCCTCTATTCCAGCCATTTTGAAAGTTGGTGGAGGATTGTCATGTTTAGCAACATCACTAGTAATTACATCATTTTTTAAGAACAATAGTAAACCTTTATGGATGGAAGCTTTCCTTTTTATTTCTTTTCTACTAATTGGCGGAAATATTGCTCTAATACAGCAAAGTTACCACTTAAGTCTTTCATGGCAAGAAGGTAGTTTGGCATGGTGGATACTTTCACTTCCATTAGTTTTCTTTACAAAATATAGGCTGATTCCACTATGTTCAGTTGCATTATTAGGCTTTTCAATTTGGGATATTATTTGGAACATGAATTACATGTTAGTTGCGGGACTAATGTTTGTCCTCATGATGTTAACTCACTTTTTCAAAGGTTCATTTGCCAAACTTCTACGTGATATTACTTTCATCGCCGCAATTTTCTGCCTATATGCAGGCGATATAATCGCCAATTCGGGTGCTGGAATGGTTGGTGTAATTACAACAACATTATTTTTAATTTTTGCCCTTAACACACCGAAAACAGAAGATGGCACGGTAAAATATTATAACTATATATTTTTGTTAGTTGCATGGCGTATTTTCTTATTGTTCTGGAATGCCTATTATAATTTAACCAATATTGGTATTTTATTAATTGTGTTTGGAATAATCTTATTGGCTGGCGCAGGTCTGTACACATATTATTTCAAACAGATTCAAGACTTTATCAGAGGATTTATCAAGCATGAATAAAATTAAAACACTGTTTTTATTTATACCCTTTATAGGAATGTGCTGTTGGGCAATGTATTATGCATATATTGTAAAAAATGTACCTGAGGTTGTTCTTCCTATCACAGGTTATGACCCTCGCAATTTGCTATCAGGACATTATATTGAATTTCATATCGATTGGTCTAAAGCAAATTGTTACCAGAACAACTGGAATGGTGTATGTCCTAAAAACGATTTTTCAGGTATAAATCGCTTTTATATTCCAGAAAATAGCGCGGTTGAATTAGAACATATTATTAATAATAGTCGTTTCAATACAGAAATTGCTTTTGCTTATAAAGCGGGAACACGTCCTATCGCAAAAGAATTATTAATAAATGGCAGACCTTGGAGTAAAATATAGTATATTCTGATGCGTACCAACAAGATAGAGAATAGCGACTAACTATTCTCAGTTATACGCTTCTGAAAAGAATTTCACTTGACATTTTAATATTTTTGTCCATAATACGAACACAAACCAATTTTTATTTGTATTATGAAGATATTTAAATTTCCCAAATTTCTTAAAAGGCGACCTGACCCTCTGTATGAAATTGTGGCACGCACACCGATGAAACTCCCTAATCAGGAGTTTCGTGATGCCGTACCTAAATTCCATGAATCTCCGAAGGCTCTTGCTGCTATCGGAAAACTGAAAGCACTTGCAGACGTATATTGCGCAGAGTTGCTAAGACTCTACCAGAACAGGCTTTTGCCACTCGAAATTGAGGAGGCTATAATCGAAGCCAAATCTCCGCTCCTGACCACCACCATGGAGCAATATGGTTACGTCTGGTCTGATGAGGCTGACGCGTTAATGCGTTATATGCGATGGAGAAATTCAGCACCATGGCGTAAGATGTTTATTACTCTTGGTGGTCAGAGGATATAACATTAACGTGTTATATGCATTAAATTATCCCCGCCAATGTATTAGGCGGGGATAATTGGTTAACTAGCGTTATTCATTTTTGTTATTCTTTTTGCCTCTTTTACTAAAACTGGTGGAGGTAATCGGGATCGAACCGACGACCTAATGATTGCGAACCATTCGCTCTCCCAACTGAGCTATACCCCCATATGCTTAAACATTTCCAAATAATTAATCATCATCGAACGAGCAAATTCCATTCGCTTTCTTGCTCGATAAGCATTTTTATAGCCTATGGCAAAAAATGCTAACTCGCTTCGGTCACTCGTTTGCTAATCTCACTTTAGTCACTATTGCTTCCTTTGTTCGATAAACAAACTTCGCCGCTGAAGAAAAAAACAACATTCACAGGTTGTTTTTTTCTCGCGCCTAACTGAGCTATACCCTCAATAAGCAGACTCGAGCTATACCTCAAACTTATAAAATAATCAATCTTTTTCTTCTGTATTTCTCTCAACCGCTTTTGCCAGCTCTTCCATATCCTGCTCATCAATTTCTTCAGCCTCAAAACGGTATGATTCATTAAACCAATTTCCCAAATCAATATCGGCACATCTTTTTGAGCAAAAAGGACGATATTTTGTATCCGTAAAAATCTTTTTGCAAATCGGGCAACAATGAGTTTTAACAACTTCTGTCATCAAGCACCCTTCTCTACTCGTCCTGTTCCCTGGCAAGTATGACATTCTTCACTCATCAACTCTGACAACGACGGACGTTTACGCACACGTATAATCTCAACCAAACCGCCACGGCTCAAACCGATAACCCGACTTTTAGTCAAATCTTCGCTTAAATCATGCTCCAAAATTTCCAACAACGGCTTAATAAACCTAAACTCCGAGTGACCGGCAAAATCAATTACAATTTTCCCTGCCAAATTGCGCAATCTTATTTGTCTGGCAATTTCATGTGTGGCTTCTTCATTTACACGATTGAGAGCACCGCCACCATTATCATGACCACTGTCGACATCAATTGCCACACAAGCTCTTGTTTCTTCAATTGTAACTCTTCCACCGGATTTCAAATTGATTGTTTTTTCCAAGGCCTCGCCAATCGCCTCATCAATACCACATTCTTCAAACGGGCTGTTTACAACCTTAACTTCAATTCCGCTGTTTTGTAGATTCTCTTCTAAACTGCGGCAGTTTGTAATTATTTGTTTTAAACCGGCATTTTTATAGTGGTTAATATATTCAAAAACCGTATCCGGTTTACTGTAAAGTAAAATTGGAGCTTGTCCGTTACGGGCTTTGACTCTGATATTCTCAAAAATATCACGCAATTCAACCATCTCATCGGTAACATCCTTAATTTCCACCGATCCCGCTGCCGTACGAATAACCCAGCCTTCCTGACCGGTAATATTACTTTTTACTGCTTCAAGTAAGTCTGAAACCTTAGATTTGTCCTCAATTTTGCTTGAAGCCTCAACATCCATACGATATGGACAATAAACCAAATATGTTCCAACCAGTTGAATTGAACGTACCAAACGGGCATTTTTTTCGGCATGACGTTCTTGAGCAACTTGCACAACCACACTTTGCCCCTCAACCAATTTGCTCTCATTCATACCATATTCGTCACCGTTCAAAAAGGCTTCTTTTCCATCACCGATATTTACAAAAAAACCTTCTCTATCCTGAGCTAATGTTACTTTTTTAGTAATTTTTCCCAAATATACATTTCCGCTGATTGCTTGATTTCCGCTAACGATTTCAATATCTCTGACCACGCCGTTTTCTTGGGTAGCAATGCCCGTAACTTGGCTGTTTTTATCATAAACAATCGTATCAATACTCATTTTATTCCCATACCTTTCAACAAATTTACGGTCTCAAACAATGGTAGACCGACTATTCCACTATAAGAACCAACAATTTGGCGCACAAACGCCTCAAAGCTTCCTTCAATTTTATAACCGCAACAACCGACCCATTCATGACCGTTTACATAATCATCAATTTCCTGTTGGCTCAACTTTTTAGTAACTACACGAGAAGTAACACATTTTTGTCCCACTTTGCCATCACGCCGCACTACACAGACTGCACTTATAACTCTGCAAGCACGACCGGACAACAACTGCATAACCTCACGTTGTTCTTCATCATTATGAGACTTGTGCAGAATCCTTTGTCCTACACAAACCACCGTATCACCGGCCAATATATTCTCACCAGGATTTTTTTCCGCCGCCTTAAGAGCTTTTTCTCTTGCCATACGTTTGACATAGGCTACCGGCTTTTCATATTGATGTACACTTTCATCTATATCAGCGGGATCAATTTTTTTAGGTAAAAAACCAACTTTCTCCAACAACGCCCTACGTTGTGGCGAACCTGACGCCAATATAAAATCCGTTGCCGTCATTTTCGAATTTTAGTCCTCGCTATAAGTCTTTTCCATTCTTTCGTGGCGCTCTTGTGCTTCCAAACAAAGAGTAGCCACCGGGCGAGCCTCCAAACGTTCGATTCCGATTGGTTCACCTGTTTCTTCACAGTATCCATACTCACCATCTTCAATACGCTTTAGAGCCTCATTTATTTTAGAAATCAGTTTGCGAGCACGATCTTTAGTACGAAGGTCAAGAGCCTTATCTGTTTCTAACGATGCACGGTCAATATCATCAGGTTGATTCAAACCACCCTGACGCAAATCTTCCAACGTGTCTTCTGACTGACTAACCAACGATTTTTTCCAATCTTCGAGTTTGCGACGAAAATACTCTAACTGCAACTCATTCATATATTCCTCATCAGCCGACGGTTTGTAGTCTGGAGGAAGAATTACCGAAGTTTCTACCATTTTAGCTCTCCTTCACATTTATCATTACAGACAACATTATATATTTATACCACATATTCAAGCAAAAATCACTATTTATTCTAACCAAAAATCCAACTAATTTCGTTCTTGCTCTTATTTTCCACACATGCATCAACGGCATCATCTATTGATATTGGCAAGGTCCGAACAGTCTGCGGCTCATTGTTCCCCTTATCTGCTGGCCATTTAAAGATTCTCGCATCAACTATCATCGAATCTAAATCAAAATATTGGTTATTTCCAAAATCATGAGCAGCCAACTCTCGACAAGCTTTTCTTGACAGCCTATTTGCCCTGATAACCAAATTGCGACCTCGCTGTATTTTACGCCCTGGTGTCTCCAATATAGTATCAAATTCCACATAAAAATCTTTATAATTCAGATATTTACTATTACATTTCATATCTCTCGGTGCCAATTTTTCATTGCATAAAATTGCAATAATTCCATTACTGAAATTACTACCATATTTTGACGCACAATCACCATATGTCTTAAATCCTGCACATCTGTCAACAATCGCCTTATGAATTTCTTCCACCTGCATAGCCATACGACTGATTTTGTAACGCTCAATCATATTATTCATAATTTTGAACACCCCTACAACCAACAATGCAGATATAGTTATATACACCATCGCTTCAAGCATCGTATATCCGGACTGTCGACCACTTTTCATCTTTTATACCCCCCTGCAAATTTCTAATCAAACACCCATGCTATACTGCAAGTTTCCTTGGGAGTATCGTCACAAAGTGAAACACCCACACCATTTGTGCCTGAACACATTTCTACTGCCGCAGCATTGCTTATTGGCAACGTATGATTTTTTTGCCAAATAGTTGCATTTGATGTCAGATCTGATTTCCATTTGAAAACCATACCTTCGTTATTATAAAAATACACCGAATCTAAATCAATATATTGATTACTTCCAACATCAAAAGTAGCCAACTCAACACATTCCTGCTTTGTAAGCAACTTATATCTGACCACATAATTCTTACCTGCTTCAACCTCCCTTCCCGGTGTTGATTCCATATCCTCCAAAGTAACATGCACTCCACGATAACGCAAATGAGCACCTACTGTACCAACAAATGTACATTTCATATCTTTCGGCTGCAAATTTTCATTGCATAAAAAAGTCGCCATTTTTCCAGTCATATTATCGGCAGGATTGCTTCCAATACACTCTGCATATGATGCTGAAGCCACACATCTGTCGCTGATAGCTTTTGCAATCTCTACCACCTGCGATGTCATTCGGCTAATTTTATAACGCCCGTACATTTTGTGAACCACGCTTACAAAAGCAATAACGACCATCATCAACAAACCTATATACATTATTGATTCTAACATCGTATAACCGGATTGAGAATTTTTAATTTTCATATTTTCCTCCGTAATCGGAACAAATTTCACTTCACTTTTTTGCAGTATAGTCTATATTATACTAAAAAATGATGAAGAAAGGAACAAAAATGCGCTATCTGAGTCCAAAATTTATACTTTTTGCCACCATTACCCTAAGCTCAACATCGGTATACGCCATTGAAAACGAATATAAACCGTACATTGGGCTGGATTATAACTATACTTCGGTTACAGCCAAAGGTCTACACCCTCATCACAACTCTGTCAGTGCCATATTAGGCTCTACTTACAACCGTTTTTTCAGTACCGAAGTTTTTTATCAGTATTCAAACAAAGACACTCTTGGACACAATAACATACGTAACACTCATTTTGATGCTTACGGCCTTGATGCCCTGGCTTATTTACCTCTTGGTTGTGAAGGTCATATTGCCCCTCTTGCCACCATGGGCATCGGACAATATACATTCCGTAACAAATTAATTAATGACCATCACAAAAAAGACCATGGATGGGGCTATCGATTCGGTGGCGGATTACAGTACAATATTGACAATCACTGGGCTGCTCGTGCCATTGCCCGCTACATTCATACTGACGATATCAAATATTATGACCATCTGACAGAGTACACTGTGGGCTTAAGATACACTTTCTAACCAAAAAAGCCGCTAAATAGCGGCTTTTTTTTTCACACCTGACAACTTTTATTCAACAGTTTCCATTTCATCAACCTCTTCAACAACCATTGTACCACTACCCAAGGTAGCATTCTTCATATTATGCTTTTGATCTTTTTGATTTTTATGCTCCTTGGTCATTGGTTTGGTATTTTGTGTATCAGGTGTTGCCACAACATCATATTCTTCTTCCATAACCATAACTCCTGCCGGTTCATTTTGATTATGTTGAGGATTATGGTTCATTGCTACCGCAGCACCGACATAATACCCTGTTACTGCAAGAAAAGTTAACATAATTAAAGCTGCAATATTTTTCATTACTCTTTCCTCATCTTGTTATTAATCCATCAAATTCAATATGGTAATAAAAAACTCCAATTCAAGATGAGTTTTTATAATAAAAAGGCTCGGAAAAAACTTCCGAGCCCAATACTTTTTTATAAACTTTAGTTCATCTGTTGAATACTCAGCTCAACGCGACGATTCTGTGCCCGTCCTGCTTCGGTATCATTTGAAGCAATCGGCATCGATTCGCCCATACCTCTGACCACCAGACGAGAAGCATTAACCCCGCGCAGATTCAAATAATTTCCAACTGCAACAGCGCGTTCCTGTGACAATTTTAAATTATAATCATCAGAGCCGGTGCTATCAGTATGACCTGTAACATTAATCAAAGTCTTGTCATATTTTTTCAATACAATTGCAACTGAGTCCAAAATATTATTAAAACCGGTTTGGAAAACAGCTGAATCTGTTGCAAAAGTAATATTACTTGGCATTACTAACAAAATTTGACCATTATCCAATTTTTGCAATTGAACGCCTGTCCCTTGCAGCTGTTGGCGTAGCTCACGAGCCTGCATATCCATATAACCGCCGGTTGCTGCACCCGTAGCCGCACCGACACCGGCACCGATTAATGCACCTTTTTCACCTCCGATCAAAGCTCCTACTCCGGCACCGACAGCTGTACCGATTCCCGTTCCCCAAGCAGTTTTAGCAACCTTACTTTCGCCTGTGTAAGGATCCGTGGCACAAGCAGCCAACAAACTTGTCAAAATAGCAATACTGATTATTTTTTTCATAGTTTTCTCCTCCAAAAATCCTTTAACAAGCTTAATAAAAAAAACGAAAAACGCAAGCATAAAACACGAGAGGCGGGAAAGTTATTCACTTTCCCGCCTCCCTTCGTCATTCTTTTTCGGACTCTACCTCCTGCTGCTTTTCCTCTAGCAGACTGACAATCCACTTTGCTGCTCGATTTTCTTGGTCTTCCAATTCTGGCAGATGATATTTTTCAGGACAGATTTCTGCGGAATACTCCGCTATCAACTCCTTCTTAACACCATCCGGAATATACCTCAAGACTTTGGAAAACACACTCTCGGCATTCCGGATCTTCATGCTCAAGGGACGTTGTCCAATTGTCAAGTATAAAAAACCTCGACTTTGCGAGGCTTTTTTATTTAAGCGGCTTGTGATCTGTCGTTATCAAGCTCTTCTAAAACCAATTTTTTCAAGGTTACATTGTCCATCTTTCCGGTACCAAATACCGGTAGTTTTTCCATATACAAAACAACCCTTGGCAAATACAGCTCCGACATACCATTTTGCTTAATATAATTATGCAGTTTTTCTTGAGTAACATTCGGATTATTTGTCGCTAAAACAATCTGCTCTCCCTTACTTTCATGCGGAGTAGCCACAACACCGTACTGATACTCACCATCACCGGCATAAGCGTTACAAACCATCTCGCTGACTGCATTCAATGATACCATTTCACCACCGATTTTAGCAAAGCGTTTGATACGATCTTTGATATATACAAAGCCGATTTCATCAATATCAACCACATCACCGGTATGATACCAACCGTCTTGGAGCGGCACCAAAACTCCGGGATTATCCGGCATAATATATCCCAACATTACGTTTGGACCGCGAACAACCAGTTCTCCACCTTTTTCAATTCCTGGAACCGGCTCAATCTTATATTCCATTGCCGGCATAATCTTACCGATAGAGCCAAAACGATTAAATATGCTGTTATTTGCACAAACCAATGGCGAACACTCCGTGGTCCCGTACCCTTCCATCACTTTTACGCCCAAACGCTCCATCCACATATTACGCGTATCAGGCTTGATTGCCTCAGCACCGCCATACATAAAGCGCACATTATGAAAATCAAACGGATGCGCAATACGTCCATAACCACGGAAAAACGTATCTGTACTGAACATAATCGTTGCGCCCAACTCATATACCAATTCAGCAATGACACGATAATGCAACGGAGACGGATACAAAAACAGCTTTGCTCCCTCAAATAGTGGGAACAGCGTACCTACAACCAACCCAAAGCTATGGAACATCGGCAAAGCATTAAACACAATATCACGCTTATTAACCGTCTCAAGAGCCGAAATTTGTTTAATGTTTGAAATAATGTTTGCATGGCTCAAGACCACTGCTTTCGGAGCTCCTTCTGAACCTGATGTAAACAAAATAACCGCCTTACGACTACCACCGCGCTTATGTGGAACTCTTTTAATTTTATAACGCAAAAATGCATTGATTTTTTCCCACAAACCGATAGATTTAGCCAATTTTTCAAGATAAACGACCTTAACCCCGGCTTGTTCAAGAGTTTCAACAAACTCCTCCATCTTTGCCATTTTAATAAACGCCAAAGAGGTAATCACCATCTTAACTTCAGCAGTCCTGCACATTGAAAGCATATTTTTGGCACCTACTGAAAAATTAAGCATAACCGGAATACGACTATACGCCGTCAACCCGAAAAATGTGCAAACCGCAGCTACCGAATTTGGCAACAAAAGCCCTACATGCTCCTCAGGAGCAGTACGTCGCTTAAAATATTTACCCAAAACAAACGACTTAATAATGATATCGCGATAAGAATTCGGTTTACGCTGAATATCCTCAACAAATTTAGGTCTGCGGAACAATCCCTTTTTAGCATGCACTTTTGCAGCTTTCATCAGCATCGCAAACAACGAAATATCAGGATTATAGTTAATTTCAAACCCCATATCGCGTAAAATCATATAAACTTCATTGCTAATATGGTCACGTTGACGACGCAATTCATCTTTTAACTTAAACGGACGTGGTTTTCTTACAACAACACGGACTTTAGGCAACGGACGATGCGGTAATTTGCCGGCTGTCTTTGAAAAATATCCATACTGCGGACCATCAATCCATACCGGAATAAGTGGAGCTTTTGACTTATCGGCAACCAACCCAGGAGCTTCATAAATCTTCATCAATCCGCCGGTTTCCGTAATACGTCCCTCAGCAAAAATCACGCACAAACGACCACTGTCAACTTTTGCAATAAGCTCCTTAATATCTCCCGGTTCAATTGGATTAAACAACATAATATCAGCAGTACGCATCAAAAATCTTATCAATCTGCTACGATATAAATGTCCGTTTAATGCAAAAATCGGATCTCCCGGCAAAAAAGCAAACAAAATTATTGGATCTAAATATGATACATGATTAGATACATACACACCCTTTTTCGGGGTGCGTCTTTCGTCAAAATCAATTGAGCATCTTACCTTAAATATATGAAAGATTGTCCTCAAACAAAACCTGACAAATTTTCTCAAGATATTAGTCTCCGTAGTTAACACTAATTGAGTCAATGTACTACCTCATATCTGTCTTTGTAAAGAAAAATTTTTTTAGGCATTTTTGCCCCCTGTTTTTTAGGTATAACAAATTGTTTTAACTGTATAAAATCATCAAATAGCCAATGAATAATTTTTTTTACTTGATTTTAACATTTTATTTGCTAAAAACATTTCTCGTAACATTTTATTTCAAATTGTTGCAACCGAGATGACAAGCTTAACTATAATCAATAATAAATTACAAACTCTTAAGCTTCTTAGGTACACAATGTTACATTTGTTTAACTTTTTAAAACTGAAAATTTCATGAAAAAAATACTTACTTTAACTGCTCTTGGAGTAGTTCTGGCCTGTTCTGATGCTAACGCTTCAGGATTTTATCTAAAAGAACAATCTGCCGCTGCACAAGGCAATGCTTATGCCGGTGCTACCGCCGGAGCTGAAGATATTTCCTATTCTTACTTCAACCCCGCAGCTATTTCTTATCATTCCGGCACCAATGTAGAGTTTGGCGGCACATGGATTTCGCCGACTTCTGTTGCCAAAAATGCCAACAACAACCTTGGCAACCACGATGATTATGTTGGTAATATTGTTCACGCTGCAGCTTCTCCGCAAGCATATTTTTCACATCAAATCAATGATAAAATTACTGCTGGCATTTCCCTTAATACGCCATTTGGTATGATTACTAAATACGGCGATGACTGGGCTGGCCGCAATCATGGCACGTTATCAAAAATCATCAGTGCCACATTCACTCCGATGGTTGCCTACAAATTCAATGATCAATTGTCATTCGGTGCCGGTATTCCGGTTCAATACATTAAAGCCACTTTGCGTAATAGTGTTGCTCCAGGACAAGGCATAGAAGATAAATCAACCGTACAAGGTAAAACCATTGATGTTGGCTATCAATTGGGTGCCATTTATGAGCCTTTGAAAGGAACACGCTTTGGCGCCGGTTACCGTAGCAAAATCAAACATAAAATCAAAGGTGATATCGAGTTTGATAGCTTACTTGCTCAGATGAATCAGGACGTTTCGGCTCGTCTGACAACTCCTGCAACCTTTAACCTTGGTATTTATCACCAAATCAATGATGACTGGGCCGTTATGGCTGAATACAGCCGCGTTTACTGGTCAAGTTTTGATAAATTGATCATCAACGGCAAAAAAACTGGACAATTAAGCTATACCGCCGAAAAATGGAAAGATACTGATTTCTTTGCTTTAGGTATCAGCAAACAACTTGACAGCCAATGGAAATTACGTCTTGGTGTAGCTTATGAAAAGGGTGCTGTTGGTGAAGAATACCGCACTCCGCGTATTCCTGACAGCAACCGTACTTGGTATTCTGCCGGCCTAGAATATAAGTATAATGAAAAACTAACATTCAATGTCGGTTATACTCACATTGCTGCCGACAGCGCCAAAGTTAATCTCCGTGGCGACCATCGCGGTGATGAAAGACGCGGCTCGCTCAATGCTGAATACAGCAACAAAATTCACATTGTTGCCGGTTCTATAACCTACAATTTCTAATTGTACTTACCAAACAATAAAGCCCGCCTTTAATGACGGGCTTTATTTATTTTCAAAGTTTTCTGATTTTATACTGAATTTTTCTAATAATATATTTCCACATAGGTAAATATTTTATTGGTAGCATTCTTGAGGTAATATTATTAAGCTCGTTAATCTTTTGTTGCCGATTTGAGGTTTCTTTTATTTGCGCAATGGCATTATCAATTATGGCCTTTTTGAAATCATCAATGTTTGGAGCTACAGGCTTCCAATTAACATATTTAACATCTCTGTAATCGTATATTGTACAATACCTTGTAATATATCATAACGCTCATTATTTACATTTTTAGCAATAAACACAACAGGTATACCCATCGCTATACAAGGCATTGCGACATGAATTCTCGAAGTAATAACCATAGATGCTTGTGTCTTATATATTTCTAAAATTTCTCTTGCCTTATTTTCAAATTCCATTGCCTCATCATAGCCGATTTCTTTATCCTTATTCCAATGGTAAATATGGGTAATTGAAAAATCAGCTTTATCTTTTATTTCTTTAGGCAATTTTTTTAGAGCTTTACTGTATAAATCAACAACAAATATTCTACCGTTTTTGGGCAGAACATCTCTTTTATCTAGTGTCAACGTCATACAGCCAGAAAAATAGGCATCTACACCTTTAGATATTAAAAAATCTCTGGTATTTCTATCACGACAGCCAATTGGCTCATATTGTTTTAATCTATTACATATCCCTTTTTTTACAAAAATTCTACGGGAATTATTAGTAGAATTAAGATGAAATCCCAAAAATACTGGATGTATATTTTTAGCCCAAGGAAAAGAAAACACTCCATAAGCACGCGAAAAATACCCTTGTATCACCAGTTTTACTGCTTCACCACAGTACTTATCCAATTCATCTCTATTAACCAAAATTAATTCATCTGCTGAAATACCTGCTTTTTTATACAGATTTTCTACTGCAATATTTTGGATACAATCTCCTATATTACCTTCTTTTTTCCAACCTTCCTCGGTTTTATACATATATTGCATATACAATCTGCCAAACATATCTTTTCCTATCAAAAAAATAAAAGACTACCCAAAAACTCCGATAAGCCTTTTAAATAATTACAAAATTTTCTCGTAAGCCTATACGCACACATGCGTACATTTTCTTATAAGATTACAACACAGCAACCTTTATAAAATATACCAACTATCCTCAAAGCACTAACCGTTTTTTACTGTTATCAAAAGAAAAATATTTTGACTATTTAAAGCTCAAATTATAACATCAAACAATAAGAATAATTATCACGGAGTAACAATATGAAACTTATGTTCATCCGCAATCGCAATGTGTTAAACACCAAATGGCTGGTACAGTACATTAACGCCTTACAAGAATCTCGCCCTGATTATGATATAACTGTTGTTTGCGACACATATAAAAAAGTTGGCAATGAACTGACTTTTAACCCTAAAGTCAAACTCATTAATCTCAGCGGCAAAACCACTAACCCGCTTATTAACCTTTACCATCGCACACGTTGCAAAACAACCCCGGCTTGTTTTCGTTACAAAAAAATTATTGAACGAGAAAAACCTGATGTAATCATCTGCTATTTTCCTAAAGATTTGTTCAATGTTACCATGTTTCAAAAGCATAATATTCCGATTATTATGATGATACATGGCACCCCGCAAATGATTGTCGGCAAGTATCAATATGCCCCACTTGATGAAAATCATAAAAATATTCGCAAAGAAATTCTGCCTTTAAGGATGTTGCATCACGGTTGTTTTTCACAAATAACCGTATGGCAAACTTTGCTATCTTCATTCATTCCTATGATTGAAAAAGAGTTTTCTCCTAAAAAGGCCATTGCAATTCCCAATATGGTACAACAAATTGCGCCTAAAAATTACGCCGATTTATCAAAAGAGAAAAAAAGGATCGTTTACGTCGCTCGTATAGAACAAAACATGAAGCGTCAACACCTTTTGGCTGAAGCATTCGGTAAAATTGCCCAAGATTTTCCGGATTGGGTGGTAGAGTTTTGGGGAATACAAAAATTTCCTCAATATGAAGAAGAAATTATGAACATTGCTCGTCACTATAATGTTGAAGACCGTGTAATTATCAAAGGCTATACTACCGATATATTATCAGTTTACAAAAATGCTGATATTCACGCTTTTCCAAGTAAATACGAAGGCTTTAGCCTGGCAATTGCCGATGGTCAAGCAGTCGGACTACCGACACTTGGTTTTGCAAAATCTCCTTCCGTAAACGAAATGATTATCGACAAACACAACGGATTGCTGGCATCTAACCTTGATGATTTTGCCAATAAACTGGCAGAACTGATGCGCAACAAAGACTTACGCATTGAACTCGGACGCAACGCCATAGAAGATGTAAAAGCTTACGCCCCTAACAATGTTATTGCCATGTGGACCAAGTTAATTGACAGTCTTGCTGACTCTGCACAACAAGAAACAAAACGCGCTAGTTAAACGAATATCCTCTGAGCAGTTCTTCTACTGTCATGGCTCTTTTACCCTGGCGCTGTATTTCTGTGATTTCGACAGCACCGTTATTACAGCCAACAAGTAATTTTTTGCCTTGCTGAATTATTTTTCCTTTTTCGGCACTTTCGTTTGCCACAACTGCCCGCAAAATTTTAAAACGTTCGCCGTTGTGTTCAAAATATACCGCCGGATAAGGACTAAAAGCCATGATTTTACGCGCCAACTGCTCTGCACTCAAATTACAATCAAGCAAGCTTTCTTCTTTTTCAATTTTTGCGGCATAGCAACTCAAAGCATTATCTTGAACTTCTGGTTTAATATTTTGCCATTCACGCAAAGTCTTCAGAACCAAATCAGCTCCCATGGTTGCTAACTTATCATGCAAATCTCCGCCGGTAGTATCGGGAGTAATTTCGACCTCGCCCTTCAGCAACATATCACCAGTATCAAGCCCCGCCGCTACTTTCATAATCGTAACGCCGCTGACTTTATCTCCGGCCTCAATTGAGCGTTGTATCGGAGCAGCACCGCGCCACCGCGGCAACAATGAAGCATGAATATTGATACATCCCAACGGATATGCATCTAAAATCGGTTGCGGCAAAATCAACCCATATGCCGCCACCACCGCAATATCTGCTTTTAGTGCGGCAAATTTACGTTGTTCATCTTCATTGCGTAGGGTTTTTGGCGTTCTGACTTCAATATCATGCTCCTCCGCCCACAAATGCACCGGCGTTTTCACCAACTTGTTACCACGCCCCGAAACTTTCGGCTCCTTAGTATATACAGCCAAAATCTCGTGCTCATTCGCCAAAGCTTTTAATGCCTCCAAGGCAAATTCCGGCGTTCCCATAAACACAATTTTCATTGTTTTTCCTCTTCCGCATTGCGCAATTTTTGCAATTTTTTGAGCAACATCTGCCTCTTCAAGCGGCTAATCTTGTCAATATATAAAATCCCGTCCAAATGGTCGATTTCATGTTGCAATGCAATGGCCAACAGCCCCTCAGCCAAAATTTCCTGCTCCTTGCCGTTATAATCCAAATAATGTATTCTCACCTGTACATAACGATCAACTTCGGCCCTTTGTTCCGGCACCGACAAACAGCCCTCAAACTGGCAACTTTGTTCATCAGAATGCCATATAATCTCCGGATTAACCAAATATATCGGAGCGCGTTCTTCTCCTTCATCGGGATGACTTACGTCAATAACAACAACCCGCTTTGAAACTCCCACTTGCGGCGCCGCCAAACCTACGCCGTCAGCCACATACATTGTTTCCAGCATATCGTCCAAAAACTTGCGC
>JAEEYV010000049.1 GCA_016288295.1 Alphaproteobacteria bacterium | reverse complement strand
GGCATATTTTACAGCAAAAAGCGGCGCGGACGGGTACCGAACGCAGGGCGTTGGGTCGTCAAGCCATGCGGGTGCGCGGCATAGTCCGCGCAGACGCGAAGAGGCCGCAAGTTCAAGTCTTGTCACTCGGACCAAATCCCGATGTGGTGCGCTTGCGCCACATCGGGATTTCAGTTTTATTCGGCGTGACAAGACTTGAAAAGGACGGTTTTGCCGAGAGGCAAATTGCAACCTTCCGGTGGACGGTTGCAAAGCCCGCGTTCGTGCCGGCGCAACAGTTGCGCCGGGCAAGTCTTGTCACTCGGACCAACGAGAAACCGCTTAAACACTGGGCTTTTGGCGGTTTCTCTATTTTTTTTTGTGTAGAGTTTTTTGCAGATTTTCGACGGTTTTCTAACAGTTTTTCTAGCCGGTAGTATTCGCTATACAAAAATAAGCCGATGAGTTTTAGCTCATCGGCAAGTACATTATAATTATTAAATACTATCGTGCATCATCCCTGTCTCTGATTTGGTTAAGTCGTGCTAATTCCGTATTGCAGAACTCTAACAATCCGGGGATATCTTTTATTGCCGTTTTCCAAACAAGATCCTCATCGAGTGAACCGTAAGCGTGTGCGACTATATTCCGCATACCTTTAATATTTACCCACGGTATTCTGCCGGAGGTCTCGGTACGAAATTCCTCGCTTAAACTGTTGCTTAGCTCACCAATTTGCAGAATACACATTGCCACCGCATTGAAATACGCACGATCACCAATAAAAGTATTATAGTCATCTCCGAATCTTTCTATGAAAGAGACAATTTCTTCACAATAGTTTTTAATGTGTTCTAATACGCTTTTATCTCTGTTAGCCATAAATTTTAATCCTTTCCCTAATTACGTTTATTATAAAACCAGAATTGTTTTTTAGCGTGCTTGCCTGATTTAATGACTGAAGCGTTACAAGGTCGATATCTTTCCCGATACTTTCTTTCAAATCATTATATAAAGCACTCATAGCAAACATTCCTTGCACATCCGAACCCTCACGGTCAACCAGAATATCTACGTCGCTGTTTTCATTTTCTTCGTTTCGTGCATACGAACCGAAGATATAAACACTCTTTAATTTATATTTCTCGGCAACGGGGATAATCTTTTCAGATATTCGTCTTAATCCGATTGACGGAACAAAGGTTTTCTTTCCGAGTAAATCATCGACTGAGATATTAAGAGCATTTGCAATTTTAAGCAATGTTTCACCGGAACATTTAGTAATGTCCGTCTTCCCGATGCAAATATCATTTAGAGTACCGTAGGGCAGGTTACATATTTTTGCTAATCTGTACTTTGTCATATTGTTTTTCTTTAAATAATCGTTTACAGTCATATAGCAACCCTCCATAGATATTATAACGGTATACCGAAATATTGTCAATGCTTTTTTCAAAAAGGGTCTTAGGGGTGCGGGTGTCCGGTGGACACCTCTGCCGAAGGCAGAAGCACCGACCGAGCCGGCAGGCGAGACATTTTCCCCTAACAAGCGACACTGCGTGTCGGAATTTGGGTTGCCAAAGTCGTTGCTTGCTAAACATTACACTTAATTTGCGGTGGGTTTAACATGTAACTTATTTGCTATGCTTTGTTGTATCTCTTTCCACTAAAGAGAATAAAACCCGGTGCTCTTTCGGAATATGATTGTTGTCGGTGGAACACGCGAGCATAGTATCAAGTCCTTTTGCGGCTATTTCTTCTATAGGGTAGGAAACGGTTGTAAGACTTGGCCTCAGTATTGAGGCAATCAATAAATCATCGAATCCCACAATAGAAAAATTATCCGGTATTTTTCTTTTAACGCCTAAAAACTCAAATTTTTCAATCGTGATAACCACGTCATAAGCCAGTAGATCATGATAGCAAAATATACCGATTTTATCGAAGCTTGACGTTTTCCAGACAAGTTTATTGATATAGTCTTTCAGAAGATTTACGTCATAATTACCTTTTATATCTTTAGGAAGCAAAAAAATCCGATTATCGGATATCGTATGTCCTTTCTCCTTGATTCTGTTATTGAACCCGGCCAGTCTTTCATCACTGGTATTTGTTTGTTCAAAGCCGAAATAAGCAAATTTTGTGCAGCCGAGTTCAAAAAAGTGATTCGCGACCGTTTTCCCCGCACGGTAATTATCAACGATAATACTGTCCCTATTGATATTTGTAATGTCAAAGCCGAGCGACACAACAGGTAAAGGGTAAAACAAAAAGCAATCAGTATAATTCTTTGCGATAAACGGATCTAAAAAAACCCCGCATACCTTGGCTTCTGAAAATTCTTTCAATACTAAGGGAACGTTATCTGAAATTCTTATAATAAGCGAATAGCCGTGTTTTTCCGTAACGCTTGAAACTTCATTTACCAAAGCGGTAATAAAAGCATTTTGCAAACTGCTTACGATCATACCAAAGGATTTTTTTAGTTCCAATTTTTTGTGCATAGGCGATCCGGTTTTTATTTGACCGGACGTAATATAAAAATGTTTTCCGATAAGTGTTATTATTCTATTATCGGTAAGAATTTTCATAACCTTATTTGCATATTCAAGGGATATTTTATTATTGCTTGCGAGTTCACGGGTAGTTAAAAACAATTCCCCGCTTTCTCCAAAGGCGCCTTTATTTATCTCATCCGTGTATTTTTTTGCGATAAACTCGATTTTTTCGGCCGATTTCAACTCTGAAGCCCCCTTCAAATATAATTATACATTGTTTGCAAAGAAAGTCAAGAACATTGCTATAAATGTTCTGAAAAAGACGTTTGCCGATATTGACATGGATTTTAACTTTTATTATTATAAAAATATAAAGGATAAGAGGGTGCAATTATGAAAAAGTTTCCGATATGTTTTTGGAATTATGCAACGTTTGACCAAATGGGAGAAAACCCCGTAAAAGACTGGGTTGACGCCGGATTCACCATGGCTTTGTCTCCCGTTTTCAGATCCGGTATCGATAAACCGGAACGTATGGTAAAATTACTTGATGAATGCTTAGAGAATAACATAAGCGTAATAATTGACGATATACGCTGCAAATTGGACGGGGTTTTAGAGGATGAGGAAAACTACCGGAAGAACTTTGCCGAAATGCTCCGGCAATTCGGTGATCACAAAGCGGTTTACGGCTTTTACGTTGCCGATGAGCCAAAAGGCGATAAGATGTCCGCCGCGATGAAAGCTATTAAGATCCAAAAGGAATTGGCGCCCGAAAAAGAACCTTTTATCAATTTCAATCCTTATTATGACGGAAACGAAGCTTCATTGGGCGGGGTTGATTTTGAAACTTGGGCGCATGGTTTTATCGAGAAAAGCGGCATAAAGCAGTTCAGTTATGATGCTTATGACCAACTTAACCCCGATGACGCCACCCATAGAGGGATAAATTTCTATTATATGAATCTGTTTAAATACACCGCTGCCGCAAAGAGAGAAAATTTGCCGCTTTGGGTTACGAATCTGGCAGTCGGACATTTCAGATTCAGATGTCCCACGGAAGATGATTTAAGATGGCAACTGAATACTACCGTTGCAAGCGGAGCAAACGGCGCCTGGTGGTTTTTCCTTTATCTGCGCTTTCCGCGTATCAATTACCGTTTAGCGCCCATTGATGAATGCGGCAGGCGAACGGAAAATTACGAAAGACTTGCAAGAATTCAAAATATTTTTGGGCATCAGTTCGGAGAACTCTTTACAAATCTTATTCACGATGAAACATATCACACCGGCCTTTCTTTCGGAGGGTATCCTCTGCTTTCCTATAAAACACACAAGTATCTTAAAGAAGTGGAATCGAAAAACGGAATGCCCGGTCTTGTTTCTTTCTTCCATACCAGGGAAAAAGATATATATATGGCTTTCGTCAATAACTCTCAAACCGAGAGTGACTGTTTTAAGTTTACCTTTACAAAGAACGTAAAGGAGATTTACCGGGTGGTTTACGGTCTGACTCCCGAAAAGACGGTTTTAACCGAAAAAGATAAAGATTATCCCGTAATTAAAACTGTAAACGGCAGTTTTGAAGTGAACTGCCTTAAAAACGATAACGCGAACAACTGCTACAGTAATAACGGCGAATTTCATAATGAGGCATGGCTCGCTCCCGGTCAGATGGAAGTTTATCGGCTGGTTACGGAATAATGTGAGAGAGCATTTTATAAATTGCGACCGTAAGGTATCGGCTGACGAAATTAAGGCGGTGTTATATGAGTATATCAAAAAAATTAGTCAGCATTATCTCTCCGTGTTATAACGGCGAAAAATACCTGCCGTTCTTTTTAGACTCTGTACTTAACCAGACATACGATAATATTGAATTGTTGTTTGTGGATGATGCTTCGACCGATAACACATTAAAAATTATAGATGCCTATAAAGGGAGGTTTGCAAATCGCGGATATAAGTTGCGGATTTTTTCCCTTGAAAAGAATTCGGGTCAGGCGGCAGCTATAAACAGGGCGTTGACTGAATATAACGGCGAATACGTTGAATGGATGGATTCGGATGATATATTTTTGCCCGATGCGATAGAAAAAAAAGTAAATTTTTTAGCGCAAAACCCTGACTGCGGTTTTGCGCTTAACAAGGGATTTGTTGTTAACGAGGATAATTTGGATGAAGTTGTAGGCATTTTAGGACGAAATAAGCCCGATGGCGAAGACAGATTATTTGATGATTACTTATTTGAAAGAAATGTTGCTTTTTGTCCGGGGATAGTTATTGCGCGTTCAACCGCCATTAAAAAAGCCATACCCACATCTCATATTTTTGAAAGCCGTGAGGGGCAAAACTGGCAATTCTATTTACCGCTGTCCTACTGCTTCAAGCACGGATATATCGAAGAACCTTTATTCAAATATGTTGTTCATTCCAATTCGCATTCTCATACAAAAAGGACCTTTGAAGAACAAATTAAAAGGTATGAAAACTACGATATTTTGTTAAAAGAAACCGTTAGAAATATTCCGGGAATATCGGAAAAAGAATTGTTGGAATTAGAAGAAAAAATAACCGAAAAAACCCGACAAAGAAAATTGTCAGCTTACCGTGAATACGGAATAATAAACTAATTTAGTGTAAGCGTCAACTAAATAAAAGGAGAAAAGCCATGTCAATCAAACATACTGCCGTAAGTTATTACGGGCTTAACTACGTTGAACACGCAAAGAAAGATTTTGAGGAAATGAAAGACCACGGTTGCGATACCGTTATTCTGGCTATTACAGAGTTTGATATGGACTTCTGGTTTCCGAATCTAAACAATATCGTCAAAGCCGCGCATGAGGCAGGTCTTCGCGTTATTGCGGATACGTGGGGCATCGGTAAATACTTCGGCGGCGAGCAGGTAAGTCTTTTCCTGCAGAACAATATTCACCACCGCCAGGTATCGGCGTACACAGGCGAAGTTCTGAACGCCGCCTGCTTTAATTCAAATTCGTTCCGCGATTATTTCAAAAAT